>DATGLU010000447.1:0-4891 GCA_035294045.1 Roseiarcus sp.
TCGGACCAGAGGAGATGGGGCGGCTCAAGGAGATCGTGCTTGGCGGCGAGTTCGCTTATGGCGAGGGCGGCGCCTATCGCTTCCACGCGGATTTCCCCGCCCGCTACATCGCCGACCTGACTCGCCGGCCGAAGCTCAAGCGCAGGATCAAGGCGGTCGTCGCCTGTGGCAACGGCACGGCTGGCGCCTTCGCGCCGCAGGTTTTGAGCGCGCTCGGCGTGGAAATCGTCCCCCTCGACACGGCGCTCGACCATTCCTTCCCGCGCTACAATCCCAATCCCGAAGATCTCCATATGCTGCACGCCATGGGCGAGGCGGTGCGCGGATCGGGCGCCGATCTGGCGCTCGGCTTCGACGGCGACGGCGACCGCTGCGGCGTTGTCGACAATGAGGGCGCGGAAATCTTCGCCGACAAGATCGGCGTGATGCTGGCGCGCGATTTGTCGGCGCGGCATCAACGCGCGACCTTCGTCGTCGACGTGAAATCGACCGGGCTGTTCGCGAGCGACCCGGTCCTAATCGCCAATGGCGCGAAAGCCGATTATTGGAAGACCGGCCATTCGCACATCAAGCGGCGGGTCAGCGAGCTCGGGGCGTTGGCCGGCTTCGAGAAATCCGGCCATTTCTTCTTCAACGCGCCGATCGGCCGCGGCTATGACGACGGGCTCGTCACGGCGATCGCCATTCTCGACATGCTCGACCGCAATCCTGGAAAATCGATGGCCGACCTCTATCGCGCCCTCCCGCAAACCTTCGGCTCGCCGACTATGTCGCCCTATTGCGACGATGAGGTGAAATACGCGGTGGCCGAGAGAGTGACCCGCCGCATCCAGGCGATGCGCGACCAGGGCGAGGCGCTGGCCGGGCAGAAAATCCGCGACATCGTGACGGTGAACGGCGTTCGCGCGACGGTCGAGGACGGCACGTGGGGCCTGGTGCGCGCCTCCTCGAACAAGCCCGAGCTAGTCGTCGTGGTCGAGAGCCCAGTCTCGGAAGCGCGCTTACGCGAAATGTTCGGGGCGATCGACAGCGTGCTCCGCGAAAACCCGGAAGTCGGGGCGTACAATCAGACGCTGTGAGGAGGAGCCGTTTAAAAAAACCGGCCCCGCCGAAGGACGGCGGGGCCTTTGCGTTCTGACAGACAGTCAGCCGGCTATGGAGGAAAATTCGCGCCGCCCGAATTCCCGCCTGTGGAGTAATAAGGGTAGTTCGGCGCGAGCGGATATTGTGGGCCAAAATCGCCGCCGTAGTAATAGTTCGGCGCGTAGCCGCAGCCATAGTACGGATCGCAATACCCGCTGCTGTAATAGCCGTCATAAGGCGCGGCAAGCGCGGCGCCGGCCATCGCGCCGACCGCTAAGCCGGCAATGCCGGCCCCAACAGCGGCGCCGCCCCAGCCGTGATGCCACCCCCCATGGCCGCCGTGCCAGGAATGGCCGCCGCTATGCCAATTATGACCGCCCTGGGCGAAAGCCGGCGGAGATAGGGCGACTGCCGACAGGGAAAGCGCCGCCACAGAGGCGATCGCGGTCCTTCTCAGATGCTCGTTCATATCGTGCTCCTCTTGGGGCGACTGGACATTAAACGAACGTCGCGCGTATTTGTTCTGAAGGAGCCTTTCACAACGGGTCACGAGCCCGTGACGGCTAAGCGGTTTTTGACGGGAAGAGATTGGACGCTCGCCTGCCCTTTCGTTGGCCGTGGCGAGAAGCCGGGAAAACCGCCACGTTCGTCCGCGCTCTCTTGCGCCCGGCTGTCACCCGTCAGACGATCAAGCAACGGCTAAACGCGTGGAAGGGTTCCCCCCCCGGGCTGCAGACAACGCGATCAGCGCCGCAGCGCGTCCCAGTCAGTCGATCGATTGAGGCAGAGAGTCGGATAGCGAGCGAGCGCCTCGGGCCGGCTCCGAGCGATCGGGCCAGACAGAAAAGGCGAAGGCTGCGATCAGCCCAGCTATGGCGCAAACGAGCAAAGCAGTCATCCGGCGACCCTCGAATCAGATTGAACTGAAGCACAAAGGCTGCGCCGATACTGTGTTCTGAACGACACATCCGATCGGTTTCAGTGGCCCTCGGCCGCCGATCAGCGCAGGGCGCCGCGGCGAGTCATCTGTGGTGGACTGGTTCGAAGGCGCTTCATGCTTCGAAAGGAGCTTCATGCGGGGCGCAAGCGCTTGACCGCCGCCGCCAGAGCGCCGGGGCGAGCCCCCCAGGGCGTAGACGCCGATGCACCCGCGGGCGCCATGAAAGGCGACCAAAAAGCGGAGGGCCGAAGCCGCTCCGCTCTCGGTTCAAGCCATCGATCAATCGTAGAGCACGGCCGCGATTTTGGGGTCGTTCATATTGGACTTGTCGTACCAATAGAAGCCGGTATCGACCTTCGCCGGAAGCTTCTCGCCTTTTAACGCCTTCACCGCCGATTCGACGACGCACTTGCCGATGCCGACCGGGTTCTGAGTGATAGCGCCTGCCATGAGGCCGGAATTGATGTCTTCCTTTTGCTCTTTGCCGGAATCGTAGCCGATCAGGACAAGCTTCTTGCCCGATTCCTTGACGCCAATCGCCGCGCCTTCCGCCGAGCCCTCATTTGCGCCGAAAATCCCTTTCAGGTTTGGATTGGCCTCGATCATCGCCTTGGCGATTTCGGCCGATTTCAAGTGATCGCCGCCGCCATATTGGACAGAGACGATTTTGATCTTCGGGTGCTTGGTCTTCATCTCATTGAGGAAGCCGTCGCGGCGATCGATGCCGGTACGGCTCGTCTGGTCGTGAACGATCACGCCAACCTCGCCGGAATCGCCGATCATGCTCGCCATTTTGTCGGCGGCGAGAGCGGCGGCCGCGATATTGTCCGTCGCGCAGGTCGTCAGCGGAATGTCGCTGTCGACGCCGGAATCGAAGGCGATGACTGGGATATGTTCGCTCTGCGCCTTCTTCAGGAGCGGGATCGCCGCCTTGCTGTCCAGTGCGGCGAAGCCGAGAGCGTTTGGCTTCTTAGCGAGCGCGGCCGAGAGCATGTCGATCTGCTTGTCCACCATGGCCTCGGTTTCCGGCCCTTCGAAAGTAATCTTGACCTTCTCGGCTTTCGCCGCTTGTTCGGCGCCGGATTTCACCGCTTGCCAGAACTGGTGTTGAAATCCTTTCGAGATAAGGGGGATATAGGCTTCGTCCGCGCGAGCGAAGCTTGTCGCGGCAAGCAACGCGCCCGCGCCGACGGCGGCCGCAAGCAGCTTTCGGTTCAACATCTTTTTTCTCCCTTTACTGGACGTTTGGCTTAGTTGGCGAGAGCTTGACCGCTCTTCTTCTTATTCTTATTCCAATTTCGCCGTCAGCTCTTCTTGCGACGCAAGATGTCGGCATAGACCGCGAGAATGATGATCAGGCCCGTCACCACGATCTGCCATTCCTGAGCGACGGACATAATCCGCAAGCCGTTGGTCAGGACGCTCATAATGAAGGCGCCGATGATTGTGCCCAAAATCGTACCCGACCCACCGCTCAGCGAGGTGCCGCCGATGACCACGGCCGCGATAGCTTCGAGTTCGTAGCCTTGACCGAGCGCCGGCTGCGCCGAATTCAGCCGCGAGGCGATGAGTAATCCGGCGACGCCGCAAATAGCCCCGCCAAGGCCATAAATGGCGATTTTCCAGCGGTCGACATTGACGCCGGAGAGGCGCACCGCTTCTTCATTGCTGCCCAACGCAAAAGTGTAGCGGCCGAGCGCCGTGCGGTTAAGCACGATCGAGCCGGAGATCGCCAACAGAAATAGGATCAGAACCGCGTTCGGAACTGGAACACTCGGCAGGACGTAGCCGATCAACGAATCCTGCGAGATCATATAGAAGTTTTCAGTATCGTTGAAATAGATCGGCTTATCGGCGGATACGACCAGCGAAAGCCCTTTCAGCAGCATCATCATGCCCAAAGTGGCGATGAAGGGAGGGATTTTCATCTTCGCGGTCAGCGTGCCGGAAATGGTTCCGCACATCGCGCCGGTGGCAACCGCAGCGATAATTCCCGTCCACATCGGCAGGTGCCAATAGGTCAGGAACACGCCGCAAATCACCGCCGTGAACGTCATCAGCGTGCCCACGGAAAGATCGATGCCGCCGGTGATGATGACGAACGTGCTGGCGATGGCCAGCACACCGTCGACGGCCGTCGCCTGCAGAATGCCGAGAAGGTTGTCGATCTGCATAAAGGCGGGCGAGGCGAAGCTGAAGAACGCCAAGAGCAGGATCAGGCTTGCGAAGGCGAGCAGCTTTTGCAGCGCCATTGGCCCGAAAATGCGAGCTCTGAGACCGGAAGTCCGTCCCTCGCCAGCCAGCGCTGCGGCATCGGATTGCATCGTCATCGTTCCAAACCTGTTGAGACTCAAGCCGCTTTCAATGTTTCGCGCTGCGTCGCCAATTGCATGATTCGCTCCTGAGTCGCCTCTTTCGCGGTAAGTTCGCCCGTGATGCGGCCCTCGCACATCACCACGATTCGATCGCTCATGCGCAGGATTTCGGGCAATTCCGAGGAAATCATCACGATCGCCTTGCCCTGATCAGCGAGCGATCGCAAAAGCTTATAGATTTCGCTCTTGGCCCCGACATCGATGCCGCGCGTCGGTTCGTCGAAAAAGAGCACGTCGCAGTCGCGCTCCAGCCATTTGGCGATGACGATTTTCTGCTGGTTGCCGCCCGACAGCAGGCGCACTTCCTGCGTGGTGGAAGGCGTGCGCACGGCGAGCAGATTGACGAAACGGGCGGCCGTTTCGCGAATCCGGGCGCGGCGCAGGAAGATATTGAGCGACAGGTATTTGGGAAGATTGGACATCACGACGTTGGATTCGATATCCATGCCCGTCGCCAGGCCGAAACGCTTGCGGTCCTCGGAGAGGTAGCCGA
>DATGLU010000448.1:0-6649 GCA_035294045.1 Roseiarcus sp.
CGCCGCCGCTTTCAACATCGCGAGCGTACGGTCGGCAATGTCGTCCTGCAGACATAGAATGCGCGCCGCCGAGCAGCGCTGTCCCGCCGAATCGAAAGCCGAGGCGAGCGCGTCGGCGACGACCTGCTCGGCCAGCGCCGAGGAATCGACGATCAGCGCGTTCTGGCCGCCGGTCTCGGCGATCAGCGGGATCGGCGCGCCGTCGGCGCCCAGCCGCTTGGCCAGCGAGCGCTGAATATGGCGGGCGACCTCGGTCGAGCCGGTGAACATCACGCCGGCGACGAGCGGATGCGCCGTCACGGCCGCGCCGACATCGCCCTCGCCGGCGACGAGAACAAGCGCTTCGGCCGGAATCCCGGCCTGATGCAGCAAGCGTACGCCCTCGGCGGCGACGAGCGGCGTCTCCTCGGCCGGCTTGGCGACGACGCAATTGCCGGCGGCGAGCGCCGCCGCGATCTGCCCGGTGAAGATCGCCAGCGGGAAGTTCCACGGGCTGATGCAGGCGACGACGCCGAGCGGGCGATGCGTTTCGTTGGCGAAATCCTCTTTGACCCGCGCCGCGTAGTAGCGAAGGAAATCGACCGCCTCGCGCACGTCGCCGATCGCGTTGAGCACCGTCTTGCCCGCTTCGCGGCACATCAGCCCGACCAGCGCGCCGAGATTTTGCTCATAGAGCGCCGCGGCGCGCTCCAGCAAGGCGGCGCGCTCGGCGGGAGAGCGGGCGCGCCAGCGCGGCCATGCGGCATGCGCCGCCTCGACCGCGGCGGCGGCGTCGCCGGCGCTCGCGTGATAGGCTTCGCCGACGATGTCGCGGCGGTCGGCCGGATTGACGATCAGGCGCCTTGCGCCGCCCGGATCGCCCGCGCGCCAGGTCTTCGCGGCGCTGTCTTTAAGCGCGATGGCGAGCGCCGCCAGGCGGGTTTCGTTGCTGAGATCGACGCCCGAGGAATTGACCCGCTCCGGCGCGAAGATTTCGCACGGCAAGGCGATTTTCGGATGCGGCGCGCCGAGCGGCGCGACGTTGCGCGCCGCCTCGACCGGGTCTTCCAGCAAGGCGCCGATCGGAACGTTGGCGTCGGCGATCCGATTGACGAAGGAGGTGTTGGCGCCGTTTTCGAGCAGCCGGCGCACCAGGTAAGCAAGCAGCGTTTCATGCGAGCCGACCGGCGCATAGACGCGGCACGGCCGGGCGAGCCGGCCGGCGCCGACGACCTGGAGGTAGAGCGGCTCGCCCATTCCATGCAGGCATTGGAATTCGTACTGGCCGGCATAGTAATTGTCGCCGGCCATGGCCTGAATCGTCGCCAAGGTCAGCGCATTGTGGGTGGCGAATTGCGGATAGACCGCGTCCGGCGCGGCGAGCAAAAGCCGCGCGCAAGCGAGGTACGACACATCGGTATGGATCTTGCGGGTGAAGACCGGGAAATCTTCGAGCCCGTCGACTTGCGCGCGCTTGATCTCGCTGTCCCAATAGGCGCCCTTGACCAGGCGCAGCATGATCCGCCGCTTGGCGCGGCGGGCGAGGTCGATGACGAACGCGATGACCGCTTTGGCGCGCTTCTGGTAGGCCTGGACGACGAAGCCGATTCCGTTCCAGCCGGCCAAGTCAGGATCGGCGCAGAGCGCCTCCAAGAGATCGAGCGAAAGATCGAGCCGGTCCGCCTCCTCGGCGTCGATATTGATGCCGATATCGTACTGCCGGGCCAGGACGACGAGACTTTTGAGACGCGGCAGCAACTCGCTCATCGCCCGCTCGCGCTGCGGGCGCGAATAGCGTGGGTGCAAGGCGGAGAGCTTGATCGAGAGACCCGGCCCTTCATAGATGCCGCGCCCCGCCGAAGCCGCCCCGATCGCGTGCAGCGCCTCGGTATAGGCGGCAAGATAGCGATCCGCGTCGGCCATCGTGGCGGCCGCCTCGCCGAGCATGTCGTAGGAATAGCGGAAACCCTGCGCTTCGAGGCGGCGGGAATTGCGCAACGCCTCCTCGATGGTTTCGCCGCAGACGAATTGTTCGCCCATCAGGCGCATCGCGGTGTCGACGCTGGCGCGGATGATCGGCGCGCCGCTGCGCGCGATCAGCCGGGTCAGCGCCGTGGCGAGGCCGGCTTCGTCGAACGTGCCGACCAGCTTGCCGGTGATCAGCAGACCCCAGGTCGCGGCGTTGACGAAAGGCGAAGGCGAATGGCCGACATGGGCGCGCCACTCGCCATGGCCGACCTTGTCGGCGATCAGCGCGTCGCGGGTCGCGCTGTCGGGAATGCGCAGCAGCGCCTCGGCGAGGCACATCAGCGCAACGCCTTCCTGGCTCGACAGCGCATATTCGCGCATCAGACCTTGAACGAGGCCGGGCGTCGGCCGGGCGCGCAGCTTCTCCACAAGATCCCGCGCGCGATCTTGCGCGGCGCTGCGCTGGGTCGGCGCGAGCGTCGCCTCCTCGATCAAGGCCGGCAGGCACTCGCGCTCCGGCCGGCGATAGGCGGCGTCGATCGCCGCGCGCAATCCGGCATGCGGAACGATCGCCGCGCCAAAAGCCGCAAACGGCGCCTCCGGCGTCTTAGAGCTTGCAGACAGGCTTGCGGCCGTCGTCATGGGCGGGAACTCGCGGGGAGGAACATTCCGGGGACGCGTCGCATTGTCGCGACGCCTAGCGCCCTTATGCCACGGCGCCTAGATGGAATGGAGAGGTCAGGCGCGCGCCGGGGCGGCGGCCTGATATTGCAGAGCACAAAAAGGATTGCTGCGGTGCAGCATGTGTGCTAACCTTCATCCTGAACTGACGACTTTGCGCTATGATCAGCGCCGCTGATTCGAGGACGCCATGGGCAAGACTTGGATGACGAAATGGGGGCCGCGCAAGGTGCGCGAAATCCCGCCGACGCTCGAAGAGGCTTTCGTCGCCGCCGAATGCCTCACCGACGATCTGAACGAAAAGATCGAAATCGCCGCCTCGCTCATGGGCATGCCGGTGGAAGACGTGCGCGCCCAGGCGGCCAAGCTTTCCGGCCAGGCGCAGCGGCCGTCGGTGACGACCGGCCGCGGCCGCCCCGTCGTCGTGCAGTATAAGCGGCCGCGCCTCGGCGTCCGGCCGCCGACGCCGCCTTCCCCTTTCGCGCGGCGGGGCTGAGCCTGTCCACGGCGGATCGACAGCGGCGCGGCGCGCCGGCTTATTCTGGGCTTCCCCCGGCCGCGGCTTCGCTTTAGCTAGAGCGGATGCTCGATTTTCCCGCTCAGCGCCCGCCGGCCGGCGCGCTCGCCATTCTCGCGCGGCTGCAGCGAGACTATGGCTGGCCGCATAAATGGGCCTATGCGAGCGGCGCGCTGCTGCTCGCCGTGGTCGCCGGCGCGACCGCGACCTCAGCTTGGCTGCTCAAGCCGGTTCTCAACGGCATGGCTGGGGCGGAGCGCTTCGCCGACATGCGGCCCCTCGCCTTCGCCGTGCTCGGCCTTTTCGTGCTGCGCGGGCTTGCGACCTATGGCGCGCTCGTCATCCTCTCCCGCGCCGGCAACCGGATCATCGCCACGGCGCAGCGCCGCGTCTTCGATCATCTGCTGCGGCAGAACATGCTGTTCTTCCAGGACCGCCATTCGAGCGAGTTCGTCGCCCGCCTGGCGCTCGCCGCCAACGGCGTGCGCGACGCGCTGCAATTCGTCATCCAGGGCGTGGCGCGCGACGCGCTGATGGTCGCTTCGCTGGTCGCGGTGATGGCGTTGCGCGATCCGCTTCTGACCGTGCTGGCGCTCTGCGTTCTGCCGGCCGCCGTGCTGCTTCTCCGCCGGGTCATTCGCCGTGTCCGCTCCTTCGCGCGCCGCTCGTTCGACGGCTCGACCACGATCATGCAGACGATGAGCCAGACCGTGCTCGGCATGCGCATCGTCAAATCCTTCAATCTCGAAGAAACGATGCGCCGGCGCATGGCCGGCGCGATCAGGGAGGTCGAGCGCTCGGCCAACCGCATTTCCGCCGGCGGCGCGCTCGCTGTGCTGATGGCCGATTCGCTGGCCGGCCTCGCCATCGGCTTCGCCATCTATTACGGCTCGTGGCGGATCAGCGTTCATCACGGCGATGTCGGCTCGTTCGTCTCCTTCCTCGCCGCGCTGCTGATGGCCTATGAGCCGATCAAGCGGCTCGGCCGGCTCAATGTCGACATCCAGAACGGGCTGGTCGGCGCGCGCCTGATTTACGAGGTGCTCGACGCGCCGATGGCGGAGGGGCCCGAGGCGCTTCGACCGAAGCTCGCCATCGGGGCCGGCCGGCTGATGATCGAAAAGGCGCGCTTCGGCTTCCGGCCCGGCGAATGGGCGGTCGATGGGCTCGATCTCGTCGCCGAGCCGAACATGACCACCGCTTTGGTCGGCCCGTCAGGCGGCGGCAAATCGACCATTCTCGGCCTGATCCAGCGCTTCTACGCCTTGCACGAGGGACGCATTCTCATCGACGGGGTCGACATCGCCGCGGTCGAGCTCGGCTCGCTGCGCGACAAGATCGCCTTCGTCTAGCAGGACGTATTTCTGTTCCGCGGCTCGATCCGGGACAATATCGCGCTCGGCCGGCCCGACGCGTCCGACGCCGAACTCGTCGAGGCGGCGCGCAAGGCGCATGCGCATGATTTCATCCTGCAGTTCGGCGCCGGCTACGACACCAATGTCGGCGAGCACGGCGCGCAGCTTTCCGGCGGCCAGCGCCAGCGCATCGCCATCGCCCGCGCCATTCTCAAGGACGCGCCGATCCTGCTGCTCGACGAGCCGACCGCGGCGCTCGATTCGGAATCGGAGCGCGAAGTCCAGAAAGCGCTGGACGATCTGCGCATCGGCCGCACCACGCTGGTTGTCGCCCACCGCCTCCAGACGATCGTCGGCGCCGACCGCGTCTTCGTCATCGAGGCGGGCCGGGCGGTGGAGACCGGCGTTCACCACGAATTGATCGCGCGCAAAGGCGCCTATTACGCCTTCTTCGCCGCCCAGTTCGGCGCGGCCGCGGCGCTGGCGTAGGAGAGTGGCGACGCCTCGTTCCCCCCCTTGCGCCGAGAAGGTATTAACCTGCCGATCCAAACAAGCGGCGACCCCAAAACACCGGTCGGTGCAAGCTCGCCTCGACCAGGCGAAATTCCGGATGAGCGGGATTGATCAAGATGTTGCTGTCGAGGCGAGCAACCCCGCTTGGCGCGATGAGGATGAGGCTTCGCCTTTCTCGACACCATTGCTCGCCGAATTTCTGGCTGATCGTCGGCGGCATACTATCCCAGCCGGGTAGGCTTGGCGGCGAAAAGACCTCGTAAGTCAGCCCGCGGGGGATCGCGATCTCGACATAATGCTGGTTGGGCGGAAGGCGACCGTTGCCCCGAACCAGTTTTTCGAGGAGCGCTGTCGAATAATGTTCGCTCGAATAAATGAGCGGGCTTCCTGGCGTGTTCCAGCGGCCGGGCGCAAGGGTCGATCCCGTCGCGTCGAAGATCGGATGAACGCCTGCTGGATCGCCGATACGGAATGAGGTCAGTCCGCGATCGAGAATCTGAGCGGTCACGCCGCCGTGCCGTATTTAAGGCCGCCGAGAATATCGAGGATCAGCTCTGCGCCAAACTCGCTTTGAATGACCAGATCGACCGGCCGCCTGTCCTCCGCCATCGGGTGCGGACGGAAGAGGAAATCCCGCGCTTCGTCGTCGGCGCCCCAAACGTCGCGCGCCGCGCTCCAGACTTTCGCGAGCCGCGCCAAGCGGGCGCCCTCTTCCGCCGAAAGTCTATTGGTCGCCTTGCGCCGATCGAGCGTCGCCTTGGGCACCAGCCGGTATTTGAATTGCGCGTCATCGGGCGCAAGCAAATGCGCGACCCGATCGACGGTCTTGACGGGCAACCCGTGTTCGATTCGGCCGATCAGCGTCACGGGGGAATAAGTCTCCCTTGACCTGGCTGAAAGGCCCAACGTCGCCGCCACCTCGCTCGACCCGAACATCGACTCGCTCCATTCCATTTGAGACTATATTTAGCCTCAGATGAGACAGGTTGCAAGATCGGACCTCCGGTCGGTTGGCCTGCGTCACAGCGTCGGCCGCGGCGCCATTGATGGCCGCCGGGTGCGATAGAGGCTGTGATAGGCCGCGGCGGCGGAGATCGCGCTTACCGCCAACACCGTCGCCCACCACATTTGCGAGAAATCGACCGCCAGAAAGGCGAGGGTCAGGTCGGCGGCGAAAGCGGCGACCAGATAGGGCGCGACGCGGGGGTTCAAGGCGCCGAGCGCGCGAAAGCCGAGCCAGACGATCGCGGCGCTCAGCGCCGCGCCGATCAAGCCGAACTCGTACCAGATTTCGAACAGCGCGACGCGCGGCGTGCGCGGCGGCAAAAGGCCGTTCTTCATGCCCTCGATCGCCGCGTCGAAACCGTGGCCGGTGACGAGCCGCAGGGGGTCGTGCAGCAAAATTTCCGAGGCGGCGGCGAGCGGCGGGAAAGGCTCCGGCAGCGCGGCGAGCTTGGCGTGATAGAACCACCGCGCCAGACTCGGCGCGACCGCCGGCGCGATCGGACAAAGCAGAATGACCAGCGCGGCGACGAAGCCGAAATCGAAGGCGGTGCGCTTCACGTCGGAAATCGAGAAGGATAAGGCCAGCACCCCGACCAGCAAGGCGGCGGCGGTGACCGGCGCGCCGATGGCG
>DATGLU010000449.1:0-4441 GCA_035294045.1 Roseiarcus sp.
CGGTCGACGCCCTGGCGCGGCGCATCCCGACCCGGCTCGTCGTCCAGGCCGATTCGGTGCTCGTCGGCATGGCGGCGATCGCCGCCGCGCCGGAGCGCTATGCGATCGATTACGCCAATCGCTGCTGGCGCTAAGGCGCAGCCCCGCGGCGGGTCTTCCTTGCCGCTGCGGCGGAAAGCGCTAAATAGAGGCCATTCCCCGCAACGCCTCCTTTAAAGAAAGGCCTTCCCATGTCCTATGCCGACGTTTCGCTGTTCATCGACGGAGCATGGAGCAAGGCCGGCGGGGCGCCGATCGACATCCTCAATCCGGCGACCGGCGACCGCATCGGCGGCGTCGAGCACGCGACCAAGGCCGATCTCGACAAGGCCCTGCAGGCGGCCAGCCGCGCCTTCAAGACCTGGAGCAAGGTCTCGGCCTTCGAGCGCTACAAAATCATGCGCAAATCGGCGGAAATCCTGCGCGGCCGCGCCGACGCGATCGCCAAGACCATGACGCTGGAGCAAGGCAAGCCGCTCGCGCAAAGCAAATCCGAGACTCTCAACGCCGCCGACATGATCGACTGGTTCGCCGAGGAAGGACGCCGCGCCTATGGCCGGCTGATTCCGGCGCGTGTCGACGGCGTGCGCCAGATGGCGGTGAAAAGCCCGGTCGGGCCGGTCGCGGCCTTCACGCCCTGGAACTTCCCGATCAACCAGGCGGTGCGCAAGATTTCCGGCGCGCTCGCCACCGGCTGCACGATCATCATCAAGGGACCGGAAGAGACGCCCGCCTCCTGCGCCGAGCTCGTCCGCGCCTTCGCCGATGGCGGCGTGCCGGCCGGCGTGATCAATCTCGTCTTCGGCGTTCCGGCGGAAATTTCCGAATATCTCATTCCGCATCCGGCGATCCGCAAGGTAAGCTTCACCGGCTCGACCGCGGTCGGCAAGCAGCTCGCCGCGCTGGCCGGCCTGCATATGAAGCGGATCACGATGGAGCTCGGCGGGCACGCGCCGGCGCTCGTTTTCGACGACGCCGATCTCGACAGGGCGGTAAAGCAGCTCGCCACCGGCAAATACCGCAATGCCGGCCAAATCTGCGTCGCGCCGACCCGCATGCTGGTGCAGCGCAAGGTCTACGAACCCTTCGTCGAGAAATTCGTCAGCGAGGCCAAGAAGATCAAGGTCGGCGACGGGCTCGACCCGGACACCGTGATGGGCCCGCTGGCGCATCTGCGGCGCGTCGAGGCGATGGAGGCCTTCGTCGCGGACGCGGTCAGCCACGGCGCCGAATTGCGCACCGGCGGCAAGCGCATCGGCAACAAAGGCTTCTTCTTCGAGCCGACCGTCGTCACCCGCGCGCCGAAAACGGCGCGGATCATGAACGAGGAGCCGTTCGGCCCGCTCGCGATCATCAACCCGTTCGACGATTACGACGAGGCGGTCGCCGAGGCGAACCGGCTCGATTACGGCCTCGCCGCCTATGCCTATACGAAATCGGCCGAGACCAGCGCCAAGCTTGGCGAAGCGGTCGAGAGCGGGATGATCACGATCAACCATATGGGCCTTGCGCTGCCGGAAGTCCCGTTCGGCGGGATCAAGGATTCCGGGTTCGGCAGCGAGGGCGGCGCCGAGGCGCTCGAGGCGTTCTTCAACACGAGGTTCGTCACCCAACTCAGCGCCTGACGGGATCGGGAGGCGTTCGCTCGCTTCCTTTTTTCGGAAGCGCGCGGACCGCCCGCGCCCCGGGTTTTCTCGCAGGCCAAAATGGTCTATCAGAGCCGCGAGCAAACGATGGAGGCGCCGCTTATGACGCGCAATATGATCGTCGGCCGCTCGGCCCTGCTCGCGCTCGGCTCGGCCGCTTTGTTCTTGGCGTTCTGCGCCGCGGCGCGGGCCGATTGCGGCGACGACCTCAAGAAGCTGACCGAGCGCCGCGTCTCCCTGCTCAATGAAATCAACACGATGGCCGCGGCGAGCAAAAAGGCGAAAAAGCCGATGGAGCCCGGAATCGTCTGCGCCAAGGCGCGCGGCCTGACCAGCGCCGAGAACGCGCTGCTCGCCTATATGGACAAGAACAAGGACTGGTGCGGCATTCCCGACGAGGTCCTCCAGAGCCTGAAGACGAGCCACGCCAAGACGCTCGATTTCGGCAATAGGGCCTGCGTCGCCGCGGCGAAATTCAAGAAGATGCAGGAGCAGCAGGCGGCTGGCGGCGCGCCGGGCGGACCGCCGCCCTTGCCGGCCGGGCCGCTTTGAGCGCGCTGACGCGCGACGCCAATCTTCTTCCCGACGCCAGGCCGGCCAGCCTCGTCCTTCGCCTGACGCCGAGTTGGGCGCTGCCCTATGTCCAGCTCGCTCGGCTCGACCGGCCGATCGGCTGGCAATTGCTGCTCGCGCCCTGCTGGCAATCGGCGGCGCTTGCCGGCCTCGCCCGCAATGCCGGGCCAAACCTCGTCCACCTCCTCCTGTTCCTGATCGGCGCGATCGCCATGCGCGGCGCCGGCTCGACCTATAACGACATTCTCGACCGCAAGCTCGACGCCGGCGTCGAGCGCACCAAGGGCCGTCCCCTTCCCTCCGGCCGGATCGGCGTGACGGCGGCGACCGGCTTTCTTGTCGCGCAGTCGCTGGTCGGCCTCGCCGTCCTTACCTGCTTCAACGGCTTCTCGATCGCGCTCGGGATTGCCTCGCTCGCCGTGGTTGCGGTCTACCCTTTGATGAAGCGGGTCACGCAATGGCCTCAGGCCGTGCTCGGCCTCGCCTTTTCCTGGGGCGCGCTGATGGGCTGGGCGGCGGACTATCATGCGCTGGCGGCGCCTGCCCTGCTCCTCTACGCCTCCGCGTTCTGCTGGACGATCGGCTACGACACGATCTATGCGCTCCAGGATGCGCGCGACGACGCCATCGTCGGCATCAAATCGACGGCGCGCCTGTTCGGCGCCAATGTCCGGCTCGGCGTCGGCTTATTCTATCTCGCCGCGGCCTTGCTGGCGCAGGCGGCGCTCTGGAGCGTCGGCGCCAGCGTCATTGCCGAGCTCGGCCTGCTGCTCTATTGCCTGCACTTGGCTTGGCAATTGCGGCGGCTGAAAGCGCCGACGCCAGCCATGGCGCTGCGCCTGTTCCGCTCCAACTGGCATGCGGGGCTGATCCTGTTCTTCGGGATCGCGATTGAGGGATGGGTACGGCACATAATGTTCGGGTGAGCGCCCATTCCTCTCCCGCGAAGCGGGGGAGGGGGACCGCGCGTCAGCGCGGTGGAGGGGGCCGCCAGCGGTTGGGCTTTATTCTGAGAGACCGTGGCCCCCTCCACCATGCTTCGCTTCACGGGGGAGGATTTCGGTACGTACTTCCAAAGCATTCCGCAGCGCCTTCTTCGGGGTCGCTCGAAGGATAGGCGCGGCAGGCGCTGACAGGCTGAGCGCCCATTCCTCTCCCGCGAAGCGGGGGAGGGGGACCGCGCGTCAGCGCGGTGGAGGGGGCCGCCAGCGGTTGGGCTTTATCCTGAGAGACCGTGGCCCCCTCCACCATGCTTCGCATGGTCCCCCTCCCCCGTTCCGCTTCGCTTCACGGGGGAGGATGTTGCGGTGCGTACTTTCATCGGTCCCCGCACCCTTTTTCAAATATTTCAAAACTTCTCTTTGCTTCAAAACTTATCCTTGCGCGTCCTGATCTCGGCGAAGACCGCGGCCGGATCGGCGCCGCTCATGCCGAGCTGCGCCTGCACGCTCGA
The DNA here is from genome assembly GCA_035294045.1 of Roseiarcus sp. Taxonomy (GTDB): domain Bacteria; phylum Pseudomonadota; class Alphaproteobacteria; order Rhizobiales; family Beijerinckiaceae; genus Roseiarcus. The sequence continues at coordinate 3,712 of DATGLU010000449.1, forward strand.
CTCCTCGGCGCGCAGGAACGGATTGGTCGCGAGCTCCAGGGCGATCGTCGTCGGCAAGGTGGCCTGGCCGGCGGCGCGGCGCTTGGCGACCTCTCCGGCGCGCGCCTTGAGCGCCGCATTGTCCGGCTCGATGGTCAGCGCGAACCGCGCGTTGGACTCGGTATATTCGTGGCCGCAATAGACTTCCGTCTCGCCGGGCAAAGCCGCGAGCTTCATCAGCGAGCTCCACATCACCGCCATCGGCGTCTCGAAAACGCGGCCGCAGCCCAGCGCGAACAGCGTGTCGCCGCAAAAGGCGATCTCGTCCTCTTCGAACCAGTACGAAATGTGGCCGGCCGTATGGCCCGGCGTTTCGATCACCTTGGCGGCGATGGCGCCGACCCGGGCGAGATCGCCCTCTTTAAGCCGAATGTCGATCCCGCCGATCCGCGCCGCCTCCTTGGCCGGGCCGGCGACGCGCAGCTTCGGATAGCGGCTTTTAAGGCCCGGCATTCCCTGGACGTGATCGGCATGATGATGGGTGATGAGAAGGTCCGTCACCTCCCAGCCCTGCGATTGCGCGGCGGCGATCACCGCATCCGCGTCGGGAACGTCGATCGACGCCGTCGCGCCGGAAGCGGAATCGTGAATGAGGACGCCGAAATTGTCTTTGAGGCAGATGAATTGATGAACGTGAGTCGTCATGATCGGCTCCTCATCAGGAGGTGATTGTCGCAGCGGACGCTAATCG
>DATGLU010000450.1:0-2372 GCA_035294045.1 Roseiarcus sp.
AGGAGATAGAGGATGAAGATCAAGCCGACTTGCGTCTGGCTCAGAGAGAAAGGCGGCTTCAGCAGGCGAAAGCCGATGTAATTGTAGACGGTCACGAAGCAGCCCATGACCAGGAAGCCGATCGCGAAGAGCAGGCGCAAACCGGGATCGGCGAAATGGCTGACCATCGATCGGGCCAGCGTGCTGAAATGCGGCCGCACCGGCGTGAAGGCGCGCGAGGCCGGCAGCGCTTTCGCGAACAGGACGACGCTCAAAAGCCCGACGGCGCCGATCAAAGCGAAGCCGCCGCGCCATGAGCCATGGTCCGCCGAAACCGCGCCGACCAGGCGCCCGGCAAGGCCGCCGACCGTATTGCCGGCAATATAGAGCCCCATCGCGAGGCCGATCGCATTGGCCGCCATTTCGTCGGCAAGATAGGCCATGGCGACGGCGGGCAGGCCCGACAAAGCCAGACCGGTCAGGGCGCGGAGCGCGACAAGTTCGCTCCATCCTCGCGCGAAAGCGGCGATGATCATGATCGCCGAAGAAGCGGCGAGCGAAGCGACCATCACCCGCTTGCGGCCGAACACATCGGAAATCGTCCCGGCGATCAGCATCGCGAAAGCGAGCGTCCCGGTCGTTGCGGAAAGCGCCAGGCTGCTCGTCGCCGGCGAGATGGAGAATTCGCGCGCAAAAGCCGGCAGGAGCGGCTGCGCGCTATAGAGCAGCGCAAAAGTCGAAAAGCCGCCGGAAAACAGCGCGGCCATCGTGCGGACGAATTCGCGCCCGCCGCGGGCGATGCCGGGCGATTGTTGAGGACGAGGCTGTGATGTGGAGTTCAAGACAATGCTCTGTCCCTGGTGAACTTGTGCGCCCTTCGTGTTCTTTGTGTTGAACACGGAAGACTACGAAAGCGAAACACGAAGGATCACGAAGGAAGCACAAAGGATCACGAAGAGACGGAACGGTCTCCTCAACTCTTGGGGAATTCGAGGCCCATTGCGCGATAGCGCTCCGGATCCTCGGTCCAATTCTCGCGGACTTTGACAAAGAGGAAGAGGTGCACCGGCGCCTCGTTGGCCTCGGCGATCTCCTTGCGCGCCGCCGAGCCGATCGCCTTGATCGTACGTCCGCCTTCGCCGAGCACGATTTTGCGGTGCGATTCGCGCGTCACGTAGATGGTCTGCTCGATTCGCGCCGATCCGTCGGGCAGCTCCTTCCATTGCTCGGTCTCGACGGTCGCCAGATAGGGCAATTCGTCGTGCAGCCGCTCGAACAGCTTTTCGCGGGTGATCTCGGCGGCGAGAGTCCGCAGATCGTCGCCGGAAATCTGGTCCTCCGGATACAGCCAGGGGCCGGGTTTCATTCTCTGCGCCAACGCCTTGCGCAATTCGCCGAGCCCGTCGCCGGTCAAAGCCGAGATCATGAACGTCTCGTCGAACGCCAAGCCTTGGTTGAGCTTGGCGGCGAGGGCAAGCAAAGCCGGCCGCTCGACCACGTCAACCTTGTTCAGCGCCAAGATTTTCGCCGGCTTCCTTTTCGACAGAGCCTCCAGAATCGCTTGCGTCTCGTCGCGCAGCGGGGCGTCGGGCCCGGCCCGCATCTCCGCCTTGGCGTCGACCAACAGGACGATGCAATCGGCGTCGTCCGCGGCCTCCCAGGCCGCCTTGGTCATGGCGCGGTCGAGCCGCCGCTTCGGCGCGAACAGGCCCGGCGTATCGACGAAGACGATCTGCGCCGCGCCTTCCGTCACGATGCCGCGCGCCGGGGCCCGCGTCATTTGCGCCTTGCGCGACACGGCGGCGACCTTGGCGCCGACAAGCGCGTTGATCAGCGTCGACTTGCCGGCGTTCGGCGCGCCGATCAGGGCGACAAAGCCGCATGAGGTCTCGCTCATGCCTTGGCGCTTTCAAGCCGGTCCATGAAGGCCTGCGCCGCGGCCTGCTCGGCGGCGCGTTTCGAAGAGGCCGAGCCGAGTTCGGGCGGATAGCCGGCCAGCGTCACTCGCACCGTGAATTTCGGCGCGTGATCCGGCCCGGACCGCTCGACTTCGTCGTAGGACGGCGCGCCGAGGGCGCGGGCCTGCGCCCATTCCTGCAGGACCGTTTTGGCGTCGCGCGCCGGCGCCGCGGCCGCGCTCACCCGCTCGCCCCAGGCGCGCTTGATCAGATCGCGGGCGGCGGCGAAACCGCCGTCGAGAAACACGGCGCCGATCAAGGATTCGCAGACATCGGCGAGGATCGTCGCCTTCTTGCGCCCGCCCGCCTGCGCTTCGCCGGCGCCGAGGCGAAGATGCGGGCCGAGGTCCCAATGCGCCGCGGCCTCGGCGCAGGCTTCCCGACGCACCAACGCCGCCAGCCGGATCGACAACTCGCCTTCGCTCGCCTGCGGAT
>DATGLU010000451.1:0-2135 GCA_035294045.1 Roseiarcus sp.
TTATTCGGAGAATGTCGCCGACGCCGACGAGGCCGAGGCGCTGCGCGGCTATGCGAGCCAAGGCTACAACATTGTCATGGGCCATTCGGGACGGTTCGTCTCCGCCATGGAGCAGGTGGCGCCAGACTTTCCGAAGACCCAATTCATCGCGGTCAGCGGCAATGAGGGCATGCCGCCAAATGTCATGTCGATCGATTGGAACAACGCGCAGTTCGGTTGCCAGATCGGGCTTCTCGCCGCGCGCATGAGCAAGACGAAAAAAGTGGCCGGCGTCTATGGCCTCGAAGGCGTGCCGAACATCACGGCCCAGGCCGGCGGCTTCCGCATCTGCGCGACGAAAGCCGGCGCCAAGGTGACGATCCTCTACGTCAAGGATATGGAGGACTCGGCCGCGGCGAAGGAAGCGGCTTTGTCGCTGATCGCGCAAGGCGCCGACGTGATCACCGGAAAGCTGAACGCCGCCGAGACCGGTCTCGTGGAAGCAGCGAAGGAGAAGCACGTCTATGTGACGGGACGCGGCCTGGACCAGACCAAGATGGCCCCGGACTATGTGCTCACCAACATCATCGAAGACTGGCCGGGAATGTTCGGCAAGACCGCCGACGAGGTGAAAGCGGGCAAGCTCTTCGGCAATTTCGTCCAATATGGCTACGACACGGCGCCGGTGACTGGCGCGTCGCTCGAATATGCGGAAGGCAAGATGTTCAATCCGATCGTGCCGGCCGCCGTCGCCAAGGAGGTCGAGGACCTCGCCGGCGAATTCAAATCGGGCAAGCTGAAGGTCGAGCCGACCCGCAACGACGCACGTGGCGGGAGCTGAGCAAAATCGAGGCGGCCGAAATCGTTTCAGGAGCCCGGCTCGTGGAGCGCCTCGGCCGCCTCGAACATCTTCGGAGGATGCGCCGACCAATGCGGGAGGCTCGCGCGAGAGCAAGAGGGTGCGCAGCGGAGCTATGGGCGTGAGCGCGCTGTTGGAAATGCGCGGCATCGTGCGCCGCTTCGGCGATCTCTGCGCCAACGACAATATCGACCTCGAGGTACGGCCGGGCGAAATTCTCGGTCTGCTCGGCGAGAACGGCTCCGGCAAAAGCACGCTGATGAAAGTGCTGTTCGGGATGCTGCCGCCGGATGCAGGCAGCATAAAATTTCGCGGCCGGCCGCTTGCCGGCCATACGCCCGCGGAGGCGATGGCGGCGGGCATCGCGATGATCCACCAGCATTTCATGCTGATCGACGCGATGACCGTCACGGAGAACGTCATGCTCGGCTGGCCCGCCGCCGGGCGCGTGCTTCGCGCGAAGGATGTCGCTCAACGGGTGCGCGAGGCGAGCCAGCGCTTCGGCCTCGATCTCGATCCGGATGCGCAGGTCGCCAAGCTGCCGCTCGGCCGGCGCCAGAGAGTGGAGATACTCAAGGCCATTTTGCGCGAGGCGGAGCTGCTCATTCTCGACGAGCCGACCTCCAATCTTGCGCCGGCCGAAGTCGCCGACCTCTTGACGATCCTTCGGCGGTTGCGCGCCGAGAATAAGGGAATCGTGTTCATCACCCATAAGCTGCCGGAGGTTCTCGAAGTCTGCGACAATGTCGTCGTGCTTCGCACCGGCCGCGTCGCCGGCCGCGCGCCGGTCGCCGGCGCCAGCCAAGGACAGCTCGCGGAAATGATGATCGGCCGCGACGTATCGACGCCGCGCCAGATCGATACGGCGCGGCCGCCCGGCGAGCCGCGATTGGAAGTACGGGGCCTTTCCGCGCCGGGCCTGGCGCCGCTGACGTTCGAAATTCGCAGCGGCGAAATTCTCGGCGTCGCCGGGGTCGACGGCAACGGGCAAATCGAGCTCGTCGAAACCTTGACCGGCTTGCGCCCGGCGCGCGGCGGCCAGATCGCGCTCAAGGGCTGCGACGTCACGCGCTCCACGGTCGCGGCGCGGATGCGGCTCGGCTTGGCCTATATGCCGGCCGACCGCGGCTATACGGCCCTCGTCAAGACGATGTCGGTCGCGGAAAATCTGATGTTGAGGGACAGCCGCCGGCCTCCCTATGGCCGCGGCCCTGTCTTGACGCGCGCCGCAGGCGCGGCGAAAGCGCGCGCCTTGATGGCCGATTACGACATCCGCGCGCGCGACCCGAATTTCATC
>DATGLU010000452.1:0-2623 GCA_035294045.1 Roseiarcus sp.
TCATCCGAACGTCGCCCGCATGCGCGAATATACCGATGATCTCAACCGCCGCTTGGAGACTCGCTTCAATCGACGCCGCGATGACGTTAAGCGCATCTATGGCGTGCAGACGGTCGTCGGTCTGACCCGCAGCGAAGCGGACGAGAAATACCAGCGCATCCGCGAATGCATTCCGCTTGAAGGCGCGATCGCGTGGATATCCGGTCATTTTGGGCCCGACTTCTCGAAATACGATCTGAACGAACACGTTCAGAACATCGAAATCCCCGGCATTCAAGGACTGTTCGATTCCATCATCCACGCTAAAGGCGGCGCGCCCGTCACTGTACGAGAGGCGGCGCTGATTTACGCCGAAGGCATGGGAATGCCCCGGCTCGTCGGCACGCCGGGGGATATCGCCGATCAGCTTGAATATTTCATGGACGAGGGCGGCGCAGACGGCTTCATGCTCGCGGCGACTTATACGCCTGGGTGCTTCGAGGAGTTCGTCGACCTCGTCGTCCCTGAACTCCAAAAGCGGGGTCGCGTTCGATCGCATTATTCAGGGTCTACGCTCCGCGAGAACCTCTTGGCGTATTAGTCTAGACTATTCGCGCCGGGCTGCTGCTCAACCAGCGTCGGACTACGGACGCTCGCAGCACTGTCCCGACCCTTGCGTCTCACATCGCCCCTTGCGCCGCCAGCAGCTCCGCCTGCCGCTCCGCGGTCAGCGCGTCGATGATCTCGTCCAGGCCTTCTCCCTCCATCACCCGGTCGAGCGTATAGAGGGTCAGATTGATGCGGTGATCGGTTACGCCCTTGCGGGAAATGTCGGTGTGGATGCGCTGCGGTCGCCGGAGCCGACTTGAGAGCGTCTGTCGGCCCGCGCCAAGCAGCGCGGGTTCGCTTGGTTGAGGTCGGAACGTCGAACGCTTTAGGTGGCAGCGCGATCGGGCGATGTGTCGCTTCTGTCGCTTCTTGACTTGTCCGGCGGATTCCCGTACAGTTTCATCCGAAAGAGAACTACGAATGCCTCGGGAATTCGCACGCTCTGCGCGCATAGAAGCGCGAATCGCGACTGACGCGTTGGAGATCGTTAAGCGCGCCGCCGAGATTCAGGGTCGCAGCGTCAGTGATTTCGTCGTCAGCGCCGCCGAGGAGGCGGCGAACCGGACAATCGAGGAGGCGGCCGTCATTCGTCTATCGGCCGAAGGCCAGCGGGCCTTCGCCGAAGCGATCATCAATCCGCCTAAGCCCGCGGCCGGGCTCAGGCGCGCTTTCGCCGCGCATCGCCGACTAATCCGCGAGATGCGGTGATCGGTTTCCTCACCGAGGCGCTCCGTCGCGATCATCCTCGCGACGCTTTTGCCTCAGGCGTCGAAGCGCTCGATCGGTATCTTCGCGAGGTCGCTCTGCAGGATGTCAAGCGGCGGGTTGCCGGGTGTTTCGTCGCAATTGCGGAGAATGGCGGCATTGCGGGGTTCTACACGCTCGCCGCGACGCACGTGCCGGCCGACGCGCTGCCGCCCGAGACGACGAAGAAGCTGCCGCGCTATCCCGTCATTCCCGCCATGCTGTTGGGCCGGCTCGCGGTCGCGTCGACGTACCAGGGGCAGGGCCTCGGCCGCGCTCTCGTGGCGGACGCAACGATTCGCACGAACAGTCTGGGTGTTGGCGCTTTCGCGTTGATTGTCGACGCGAAGGACGAGACTGCGGTCGGCTTCTACGAAGCCAACGGGTTCACGATGATTCCAAATCAAAAGCGGCGGCTGTTCTTGCCGATCGCCACCGCGCTTGAAGCTCTTGCGCAGGCGGCAAGGACGTGAAAGCCGCGACGCGTTTTCGCGCCCTCGCGCCTCGTACCGACTGGGAAAAGACTGGGCGGCATTATGAGCGAGCTCCGCGCCGGGGAGGATATAGCGTTCCTTAAGGCGGCTCATGGGCGCCCTTTCCTCCATCGCCGCTCACATTGCCCCCTGCGCCGCCAGCAGCTCCGCCTGCCGCTCCGCCGTCAGCGCGTCGATGATCTCGTCCAGGCCTTCTCCCTCCATCACCCGGTCGAGCGTATAGAGAGTCAGATTGATGCGGTGATCGGTCACGCGTCCTTGCGGGAAATTGTAGGTGCGGATGCGCTGCGAGCGGTCGCCGGAGCCGACTTGCGAGCGTCTGTCGGCCGCCCGCGCCTCATCGGCGCGCTGGCGCTCGGCGTCGAGAATGCGCGAGCGGAGCAGCGCCAGGGCCTTGGCCTTGTTGCGATGCTGCGAGCGCTCCTCCTGCACGACGACGACAATGCCGGTCGGCAGGTGGGTGATGCGGATCGCCGATTCGGTCTTGTTGACATGCTGGCCGCCGGCGCCGCCGGAGCGCATCGTGTCGATCTTAAGGTCGGCCTCGTTGAGGGCAAGATCGATATCTTCGGCTTCCGGCAGCACCGCGACGGTCGCCGCGGACGTATGGATGCGCCCTTGCGTCTCGGTCGCCGGCACGCGCTGGACGCGATGCACGCCGCTTTCGAATTTCAGCCGCGCATAGGCGCCGCGGCCGGCGATCTCGGCGATGATCTCCTTATAGCCGCCGGCCGTTCCCTCGCTGGCCGAGACGATCTCCACTTTCCAGCGCTTCGCCTCGGCATATTTGAGATACA
>DATGLU010000453.1:0-3505 GCA_035294045.1 Roseiarcus sp.
CGTCGGTGCAATTGGTCGCATAAAGCGTCGCAGCGATACCCGCCGAGACCAGGCCGGCCGCCGCTCCGGCGAGAGGCGGAGAAGCCGGCGCGCCGGCGCGCATGGCGAAGAGCAGCGCTGCGAGCGGCGCGATCGAGAGGAGCGGGATCAGCGTCAGGCAATGGAGGGCGTTCGAGCCGACGAGCCTTGCGAGCCAGAGGTGGGGGGGAACCATCATCAATTCCATCGCCACGCTGCCGCCGAGCAGGACAACAGGCGCAATAAGCGCAATCGCCAGCCAGCTGAACTCGGCGCTGGGCCGCAGCAGCCGCCAGGCGGCGAGGCCGGTCGGGATCGCCAGCGCGATCGTGTCGACGAATTTCCAATCGAAGCGCAGCGTGCCGAGCGCGCGGGCAATGTCGTGCCGCGGGCCGACCATGGCCAAGAAGACGCAGGCGCTGATCAGCGCGCCGGCCAGTAGCGCCAAAGCGAACCGTCGGCTGAGCGGCGGCCCTTGCGGCTTCGGATCGGCGGCGAGCGCTGCGATGAGGTCGGCGGTCTTCACGGCGCGGTCCTCCGCCACGCCGCCGCCAGCGCTTTCAGCGCCCGGTGCAGCGCCACCCGCACCGCCCCCTCGCTCATCGACAGGCGCTGCGCGGTCGCGGCGATCGACTGGCCTTGCAGCGAGATCGAGCGGACGATGTCCTGCTGACGAGCGGGCAATTGGCCGATCAGCCGGTCGGCGTCGCTCAGATCATGCGGATCGTCGCCTTCGGGGGCCGGAATGACCGCCTCGAAATCATCGATCGGCGCAAATTGCCGCGCTCCTCGGCGTCGCAGGGCGTCGATGATCTTGTGGCGCGCGATCGCGCCGACCCACGGACCGAGCTTCATGCCGCCGTCCCATGTGTCGCGCTTCAAGTGAATGGCCAGCAAGGTCTCCTGCACCACGTCCTCGACATCCGCATCGCCCACCCGCGACCGGGCGAAGGCCCCTCGCGCCATGGCGCGCACCGAGCGGCCGATTTCCTCGAGCAGCCGGCGATAGGCCGCCTCGTCGCCGGCCAGAGCCGCGCGCATCCTGACCGCCCAGTCCTCGTCGCTTTCCGCTTGGCCCACGGCGGCGTTTGTCCTTGCTTCGCGGCTCAAAGCCAAATGTTACGCCGCTGCGTTTGATTTTTCTGTGAAATCCCGGCTCAGCGGCGGGCGCAAGCGAAATCTCGCGGCGCGCTGTGGACAAGGGGGCGAACCCCCTCGCCCCGCAAAGCGGGGAAAGGGTGGCGCGCGAAGCGCGCGCTTCGCGCCACCTTCTCCCCGCCTTGCGGGGAGAAGGGTTTACTTCCCCCCGGCCAGCGCCTTGGCGCGGATCGCCGACAGCGTCGTCGTCGGGGAGATCGCGTCGGGATCGATCTTGACATGCAGGATCGACGGCTTGCCGGAAGCGACGGCGCGCTCGAAAGCCGGCGCGAATTGGCTGGTCTCCTCCACCGTCTCGCCATGGCCGCCGAAAGCGCGGGCATAAGCGGCGAAATCGGGATTCTTCAGCGCGGTCGCGCTGATCCGACCTGGATATTCGCGCTCCTGATGCATGCGGATCGTGCCGTACATGCCATTGTCGATGACGATAAAGACAATGGCGAGGTCGTACTGGACCGCCGTCGCGAATTCCTGCCCGTTCATCAAAAAGCAGCCGTCGCCGTTGAACGACACGACCATCCGGTCCGGGCGAACACGCTTGGCGCCGACCGCGGCCGGCACGCCATAGCCCATCGAGCCGGACGTCGGCCCGATCTGCGCGCCGATCTTGCGATAGCGGAGGAAGCGCCCCGGCCAGGCCGCGTAATTGCCGGCGCCATTGGCGACGATCGCGTCCTCGTCGAGCCGGCCGCGCAGCCACAGCATCGCCTCGCCGAGCTGCATTTTGCCCGGCATGGCCGGCGCCTTGTCCGTCCATTCGAGATAGTCGGCGCGCGCTTGGCGCGTCGCCTCGCTCCAGACGATCTTGTTCGGCGGCTGCAAGCCTTCAAGAGCGGCGCAGAAGGCGGGAGCGGTCGCAACGATGCCGAGCGTCGGGTGGTAGACCCGGCCGATCTCGTGCGGATCGGGATGGATATGGACGAGGGTCTGGCGCGGCGTTGGAATCTCGAACAGCGTGTAGCTCTGCGACGGCATTTCCGCCATTCGGCCGCCGATCAGGACGACGAGATCGGCTTCGGCGATGCGCGCCTTGAGCTTCGGATTGGGGCCGATGCCGATCTCGCCGGCATAGTTCTGATGCTCGCCGTCGAACAGCGAGCCGCGGCGGAACGAAGCGGCGACCGGCAAGTCGAAACGCTCGGCGAAGCGGCGCAGGGCCTGCGTCGCGCGCTGGTCCCAGCCGCCGCCGCCGACAATCGCGATCGGCCGCCGCGCCGCCCAGAGCATTTTCTGCAACTCCGCCATCTGCGTCAGGCCGGGCCAGATCGGCGCAGGCTCGACCCGCATCGCGTCGGCGGCGGCCGCCATGTCGGTGAGCACGTCCTCCGGCAAGGCGATGGCGACCGGCCCCGGCCGGCCCTGCATCGCGACATGAAAGGCGCGCTGGATGATTTCCGGAATGCGGGCGGCGTCCTCGATCTGCGTCGCCCATTTGACGGTCGAGCCGAGAAACGCGCGGTAGTCCATCTCCTGGAATGCGCCGCGGCCGAGCATGCCGCGCTCGACCTGGCCGATAAACAGGATCAGCGGCGTCGAATCGTGCTCGGCGATGTGCAGGCCGTGCGCGGCGTTGGTCGCGCCGGGGCCGCGGGTGACGAAGCAGATTCCCGGCCTCCCGGTCAGGATCGCGCTCGTCGCGGCCATCATCGTCGCGCCGGCCTCCTGGCGGCAGACCGTCACTTTGAGGTTGGCGTCGTACATCGCGTCGAGCGCGGCGAGGTACGATTCCCCCGGTACGCAGAAGACATGCTCGACACCCTGCCGGACGAGCTGATCGACGAGGATGCGGCCGCCCGTGCGCAGATTGGTGGAGTCGCTCTTCAACATGCCTATCCAGCCTCGCACTTCATTTGCTCGCTCCTTCCGTCATTGCGAGCGAAGCGAAGCAAAGCAATCCAGTCATAGAGCGGAGCCCTTCGAATGGATTGCTTCGTCGCTTCGCTCCTCGCAATGACGGCTAAGGATTCGTTTCACTAGGAGAACGCCTGCAAGCCTGTCTGCGCTCGGCCGAGGATCAGCGCATGCACATCATGCGCGCCTTCATAGGTATTGACCGTCTCCAGGTTTTGCGCGTGGCGCATCACGTGGTAGCCGCCGACAATGCCGTTGGCGCCGTGGATGTCCCGGGCGAGGCGGGCGATGTCGAGCGCCTTGCCGCAATTGTTGCGCTTGATCAGCGAGATCATGTCGGGCGCCCAGCGGCCTTCATCCATCAGGCGGCCGACGCGCAAAGCCGCTTGCAGGCCGAGCGCGATCTCGGTCTGCATGTCGGCGAGCTTCTTCTGCACGAGCTGGGTCGCGGCGAGCGGCCGGCCGAATTGCTTGCGGC
>DATGLU010000454.1:0-12318 GCA_035294045.1 Roseiarcus sp.
GCGAAAGCGGCGGCGCGCTGCCTGCCCGAAGGCGTGGCGCTTCAGGCGCTGACGGCCGATTTCGGCTTTCCTGTCATTGCGACCCGCGCCTCGTTCGCGATCGCCGCGCATGCGGTCCTCGATACGTACGCGCGCAGCCCCGATGTTCACGACGCGGTCGTCATCGGCTGTTTCGGCGATCCGGGCCTCGAAGCTTTGCGCGAAATCGCGTCCGAGCCCGTCTTCGCCTTGGCGGAATCGTCGCTCCTCGCGGCGGAGGCGCGAGACGAGCCCTTCGCCATTCTGACGCTGGGAGAGGCATGGGTCGATATATTGACCGAGCGGGTGAAACTCGCCGCCGCCAAAGCGCCGTTTATCGGCGTCTTTGCCGGCGAAGGGACAGGCCTCGACGCCGAACATCGAGACATGGCGGTCGCCCGACGCCTCGAAGGCCTGGCGCAGGAAGCGATTTCAGCCGGCGCTCGCACGCTCATTCTCGGCGGCGGCGCTTTGGCCGGAATGGCGAGCCGGCTCAATGTCGACGCCGTTCTGATCGATTGCATCGAGGCGACGATGCGGTTGGCGCTCGCGCCGGGCCGCCCTGCGGCTCGACGCCGCCAACCGACGCGACCCTCCGGGTTGACCGAGCATCTCACAAAGCGTCTGATCGATTCCGCTGCGTGATCAGGCAGGACAATCGACTGTGAGGGTACGCCGGACCGCATCGCGCCAGCCGGCGAATTTCCGCTCCCGCTCGTCGCGCGGCAACGACGGCGTGAAGCGGCGTTCGAGCGACCAGCTTTCTGCGAACCGCTCCGGCGCCGGGAGGAGGCCTTGCGCAAAGCCCGCAAGATAGGCCGCGCCGAGCGCGGTGGTCTCCATGATTTTCGGGCGATCGACCGGCGCGCCGAGAATGTCGGCGATGAACTGCATCGTCCAGTCCGAGGCGGCCATGCCGCCATCGACGCGCAGAACCGTCTCGCCAGGCGTCGTCCAATCGGCGCGCATCGCCTCGACCAGGTCGCGGGTCTGGTAGCCGACGCTTTCCAAGGCGGCGCGGGCGATCTCCTTCGGTCCGGCGCCGCGGGTCAGGCCGAACAAGGCGCCGCGCGCCTCGGCGTCCCAATAGGGCGCGCCCAAGCCGACAAAGGCGGGAACAAGATAGACCTGCTGGGCGTCGTCAGCCTGCGCAGCCAATGCGCCCGAATCCGATGCCGAACGGATAAGCCCTAGGCCATCGCGCAGCCATTGTACCGCCGCGCCCGCGACGAAGATCGAGCCTTCGAGCGCATAGGTTCGCTTTCCCGCGAATTGATAGGCGATCGTGGTCAGCAACCGCTTCTTCGAGACGATCGGCGCCGCGCCGGTGTTGAGAAGCGCGAAGCAGCCCGTGCCGTAGGTGATCTTCGCCATGCCCGGCGCGAAACAGGCCTGGCCGATCACCGCCGCGTGCTGATCGCCGGCGACGCCGCGTATGGCGACAGGCGCGCCCAAAATCGACGGCTCGGTCGCGCCGAAATCGGCGGCGCAATCCATGACCTTGGGCAGGATCGAGGCCGGAACCTTGAACAGCCGGCAAAGCTCGCTGTCCCAAACGCCGCGGCTAATGTCGAACAAGGCGGTTCGCGCGGCGTTGGTCGCATCGGTCGCGTGGACCTTTCCGCCGGTCAGGCGCCAGAGCAGAAAGCTGTCGACAGTCCCGAAAGCCAGCGCTCCCCGCTCCGCCCTGGCGCGCGCGCCTGGGATATTGTCGAGGAGCCAAGCTACTTTCGTCGCTGAAAAATAGGGATCGAGGACCAAGCCGGTCCTCTCGGCGACGAAGCCTTCCTGCCCCGCCGCCTTCATCCGCGCGCAGGCTTCGTGCGTGCGCCGGTCCTGCCAGACGACGGCGTTGCCGATCGGCCTGCCGGTCTCGTGCTCCCAGATCAGCGTGGTCTCGCGCTGGTTCGTCAAGCCGATCGCGGCGATTTGCGCCGCCTCCGCGCCGGCTTTGGCCATGGCGTCGCGCATCGTCGACAGCGTCGTGCGCCAGATGTCCTCAGGATCGTGCTCGACCCAGCCCGGCGCCGGATAGATTTGCCGAAACTCCTCCTGCGCGACGGCGGCGATCGAAAGATCGCCGCGGAAAACGATCGACCGCGTCGATGTCGTGCCTTGGTCGATGGCGAGAAGGAGCGGCGGCGCGCTCATCTGCGGCGGCCCAAGTTGGCGCTGCCGGGATTTGCTTCCCGATCGCCGTGCGACACGAATACGCCCTCGCCCGAATTGAGACGAAAGGGATTACCATCTTCGCCGCACGAGGCCAAACGAACGGCGCCGCCAGCGGGCCGAAGCGGTCAATCCACGCCGACCCATGCCTGGCTTTCGCCCGATTCGAGAATCGCGTCGGCGATCCGCGCTATCCTCCATCCATCGCGGAAATTCGGCGAGGGAAGCTCGCCTTTCACGACCGCGCTGAGAAAGTCGTGGCACTCGATGATCTTGGTCTCGCCATAGCCTGTGCCGAGCGCAGGGATCGGCCACAATGCGCCGCCATAAGGGTGTGACGGCCCGGTATAGACGGTGCGGAATCCCCGCGCATCGGCCGGATCGCCCGCAAACATGACCTGAAGCTCGTCGAGGCGCTCGTAGTTGAACGCGATCGAGCCTTGGTCGCCATGAATCTCGAAAGTGATGAAATTGTTGCGGCCATAGGCGTTGCGCGTCGCCTCGATCGAGCCGAAAGCGCCGCCGGCGAACTTGACCAGCGTGATCATCTCGTCGTCGACATCGACGGCGCCGCGCGGCCCCTTGCCGCTTTTGTCGGAGGCCGCCAATTGATCGAAGCCGCCGCTTTGCAGCGGCCGGCTGGCGATATGCGTCTTGACCATGGCGTTGACCGTCGAGATTTCCCCGACGAGATAGCGGGCGAGATCGATGACGTGCGTGCCGATATCGCCGACTGCCCCCGAGCCGGCGACCTTCTTTTGAAACCGCCAAGAGAGCGGCCCGTTCGGATCGGCCGACCAGTCCTGCAGATAGGTCCCGCGGAAGGAGAGGATTTTGCCGATTCGCCCCTCGTCAATGTACTTTTTGGCGAGCGCTACCGCCGGCGTCCGGCGATAGTTGAACGCGACCATGTGGACGATGCCGGCCTTTTCGACCGCGTCGAGCATCGTTTTGGCCTCGGCGCCGGTCCGCGCCAGCGGCTTCTCGCAGATGATGTGCTTGCCGGCCTCGGCGGCGGCGATGGCGATCTCGGCGTGGCTGTCGTTCGGCGTGACGATGTCGACCACGTCGATGTCCTTGCGCGCGACGACGCTTCGCCAATCGGTCGAGGCTTCGTCGAAGCCATAGCGCTGACGGCCCGTTTCGGCGAGGTCGGGCGTGACGTCGACGATCGCCTTGAGGCGCGGCCGCGCCGGCGCGGGCCAAAAAAACATCGGCATGGTCGCATAAGCCATGGCGTGCGCTTTGCCCATGAAGCCGCCGCCGATCATCGCAATGTTGAGAGTCTTCGTCATCCTTGCAGCGTCCTTTCGTATTGAATGGTGCGGCTTCGCCTATGCTCCGAGGCGACGCATTTGTCTCAACGCGTCCAGGCGCTCAGCATTTCGTAGAAATGAATATCGACCGGCTCGGCGAGCAGCTCCTCGAGCCGTCCGAAGAGCGGCTTGAGATGCGGCGCCTGCAAATGCGCGTCGAGATCGGCGCGGCTTCGCCAGTTCGCGTAGAACATGAACCGGTTCGGGTTTTCGGCGTCGACATGAAAGTCGTAGCTGATGCAGCCAGGCTCGGCGCGGGTCGGGGCGACCTGATCCGCCAAAATCGCCCTGAGCTCGTCGCGCGTCTCATCCTTCGCCACCACCATTCCGATGATCGTGCAGAATTTCATCTTGAAGGCGCCTCCCGCATTCACCGCTTGCGCGATTGGCTGATCGCCACCGCGATGAGGATGATGAGTCCGCGGGCGATGAGCTGCTGGCTATATTCGAGCCCCATCAGCAGCAGGCCGTTATTGATCACGCCGATCATCAGCGAGCCGACGATCGAGCCGACCACGGTGCCGGCGCCGCCGAACAAGCTGGTGCCGCCGAGCACCGCCGCGGCGATCACCGAGAGCTCGTCGCCTTCGCCAAGCTGGAACCGTCCGGAATGGAGCCGCCCCGCATAGAGCATGCCGGCGATGGCGGCGGTCAGGCCCGAAATGATCAGAACGCGCATCTTGACCGAGCGCGTATCGATCCCGCTATAGCGCGCGGCCATCTCGCTGCCGCCGGTCGCCAAGACGCGGCGGCCGAATGTCGTCCGGCGCAGGACGATATGGCCGATAACGGCGAGGACCAGGGTCCATAAAACGAGAATCGGAATCGGGCCAAGATTGCCACCGCCGAAAAGCCAGATGAAATTGTCGTCGAGGATCGGGACGGACTTGGTTTGCGTCATCCACATCGCCGAGCCGCGGGCGATGCCCATCATCGCGAGCGTCGTCAGGAAGGACGGGATTCCGACCCGCGTGGTCAGCGCGCCATTGACGAAGCCGACCAGCGCGCCGACGGCGACGCCGGCCGCCACGCCGGCGATCGGCCCGTACCCGTCGATCGCCACCGCCGCGACAAGGGAGACAAGGCCCGCGACCATGCCGATCGAAAGGTCGATTTCGCCGGCCGACAAGACATAGGTCATGCCGACCGACATGATCGAGATCATGGCCGTCTGGCGCAGGATGTTGAGCAGATTGTTCGGATCGAGAAACCCTTTGTCGAACAGCGTCGTCGAGAAGAAGACAAAAATCAGCGCGAAGCCGAGATAGGCGACATATTGACGCCAATCGGCAAGCCGCGAGGCCCGGCGCGGCGCCGGCGGCGCGGCGCTAGTGGCGCGCATAGGCCTGCTGAACGATTGAAGAGAGTCGGCGTTCGGCATGGTGCAATCGCTCCCCGACATCGTCATTGGAATCATGGTCGTCGAACTCGGCGCATTCATATTCAGCGACGATGCGGCCATCGGTCATGACGAGAATGCGGTCCGAGGCGGTCAAAAGCTCCGAGAGTTCTGAGGAGATCACCAGCACGGCCTTGCCGCGCTCGGCGAGCCCGCGTATCAGGGCGATGATTTCGGCTTTCGAGCCGATATCGACGCCGGCGGTCGGCTCGTCGAGCACGAAAATATCGGGCTCGGCGTTGAGCCATTTGGCGACCACGACCTTCTGCTGATTGCCGCCCGAGAGGGTGCGCGCCGCCGCGTCTCGGGAGGAAGCGCGGATGCGCAAGGCGGCGATCTGCCTATCGACGGCGTCCGCCGCCTTGGCGCGCGAGACGAAGAACCACGAAGCGAGGCGGTCGAGGATGGCGAGGCTCGCATTGGCTTCGACGCTATGTTCGAGAATGAGGCCCTGCCGCAACCGGTCCTCGGGGACGAGAACCAAACCCCGGGCGATGGCGTCGCGCGGGCCGCCGATCTCGACCGAGCCGCCCTTGATGCGGATTTCTCCCGACCGCTTTCGATCGACGCCGAACAGGACCCGCGCCAGGGCGCTGCGCCCGCTGCCGAGCAGCCCGGCGACGCCGACGACCTCGCCGGCATAGAGGGTGAGATCGATGTTGCTGGGCTTTTCCAGCCCGCTGAGGCCTTTGATCTCGAGAAGCGGCGCGCCGCGACGGGCGGCTTTCCGGGCGACGTCGGAAAAGCCGCGCGATCGCCGTCCGACGATATGCTCGATGATCTTGTCGAGCGTCAGCTCGCTCATCGGCGCGGTGATCACGCGGCGGCCGTCGCGCAGGATCGTGGCGCGATCAGCGATGCGGGCGATCTCGTCCATGCGATGCGAGACATAGATGATGGCGACGCCCTTCGCCCTCAGGCGCCGCAGAATGGCGAAAAGCTTTTCGACTTCGCCGCCGGACAAAGCGGTGGTCGGCTCGTCAAGGACGAGCACACGCACGTCGCGCGAAATCGCCTTGACGATTTCGGTAAGCTGCCGCTGGCCGGCGGAAAGATCGGCGACGCGCGCCAACGGATCGACCTCGACGCCCAGGCTCTCGAACAATTCGCGGGAGCGGCGCGCCGCTTCTTCGTCGTCGATGAGGTTGAGCCTGCCCTTCAGCTCGTGATTGAGAAAAATGTTCTGCGCGACGGTCAATGTCGGCGCCAGGCTCATTTCCTGGAAGATCATGCCGATTCCGGCGCGCCTCGCCGCCTCGGGCGTATGGTCGCCGAGCGGCGCGCCGTTGACTTCTATCGCGCCGGCGCTTGGCGCATGCACGCCGTTGAGGATTTTGAGAATGGTTGATTTGCCAGCGCCGTTCTCGCCGAGCAAAGCATGGATTTCGCCCGCCGAGACTTCGAAATCGACATTGTCCAGCGCGCGAACGCCGCCGAAGCTCTTCGAGACGCCGATCAGGCGCACGACGGGCGAAGGGGCCGAATTCACGTTCTGATCCTCATCGATCCTGCTCACGCGAGGTTCGGGACAATTTGCCAATCAAGAGGCGGCCCGACTCGGCGCCGCCGCGCCGGACCGCCCAAAGCGGGAATGGGGTAGACGCGCTTCCCGCCTATTTCATGCTCTTGACCACCTTCTCGGGCGCCGGCTGATGATAGATTTCCTGCCAGGCGGCGTGCAGCGTATCCCTGGTGATCGGCGCGGCCGGCAGCGCGACATAAGCCGGCGCCGGCTTGCCGATCAGCGCATAGGCGGCGAGCTTGGCTTCGGTCACGCCTTGATCGTAGGGACGCTGCGAGGCGATGCCTTTGATGAACTCCCGCTTGGCCATCGCAATGGCGACGTTCTCGCCGAGATCCTCGCAGACGACGGTGAGATCGTCGCGGCCCGCGGCGCGCGCGGCGGCCATCACGCCTTCGGCCGGCACATCCCAAACCGCCCAGATCGCATTCAGCTTCGGATGTTCGGTGAGCAAAGCCGAAGCGGCCTTTTCCGCATCGCCGGAGAAGTCCGGCCCGCCGATCCCCTGCTCACCGACGATCTTGATGTTTGGATAGTCCTGAAGGATCGTCTTTTTGAATCCGTCATAGCGCTGTCGCGTGACGAAGAAATCCGCGGCATGGAAGACAAGGCCGATCTCGCCCTTGCCGCCAAGCGCCTTTGCCATGAGATGGGCCGCGGCGATGCCGTTGCCGTAATTGTCGGCGGAAACCGAACTCACATATTCCTTGCCGGCGGTGAAGCCTTTCGGGACATTGTCCATGAAGACCAGCTTGACGCCCTTGTCGGCGGCCGCCTTGTACGCGGCGGCGGTCGCCACCGCGTCGACGGGAATCGACACGATGATGTCGGGCTTCTGCGCCATCACGGTTTCGATGTCGGCGACCTGTTTCTCCGGCTTGAAGCCCGCGTCGGTCGTGGCGATGACGTCGATCCCCTCGGCGGCGAATTGCGCTTTGAGCGCGGCCTCCTGTGCGTTCGACCAATCGTTGCCGCCATAGTGAAAGACCAAGGCGGCCTTTGCATGCTTGGCCTTCACCTTGGCGAGCTCGTCGGCGGTGAGCGTCACCGTCGAGGCGGCGGTCGGCTTTTCGCCGTTCGGCCCGAGGCTGAAGACCTGGTCCTTCATTTGCGCCAGCGCGGCGTCCGGATCGGTCGCATAAGCCGGCGCGCCGAAAGCGCCGCTCAAAGCGATCGCGGCGCAGGCTGCTAAAAGCTTCGTTCTCATCATGACGTCCTCCCTTGCCTTTGTGTCTATCAGGCCGATTTGGCGAGCGCGCCGCGGAGAAAGCCGAGGCTCTTTGCGGCGCCGTCTTTCGGATCGGGCCAGGAATCGAGCTCCGCGGTAATCCAGCCGCCGTAGCCGATCTCGGCGAGCGCTCTGACGATCGCGCCGATGTCGAGATCGCCGCGATCGAGCGGCGTGAAGGCGAAAGGCTCTCTCGTCCAGCCCTTCAGATGTACGTACGAGATGCGGCGCCTATGCTTGCGGATCATCTCGGCGACATCGCCGCCGGCCGCCGCCAGATGCGCCGTGTCGGGGCAGAAATCGATCGAGGTCAGGCCGAAGATTTTGTCGACCTCGGCCGGGCCCTCGACGATCGTCGTCAAATGGGGATGATAATGCGCTTTGAGGCCGCGCGCCTTGGCGATGGCGACGACCTTTTCCAGTCCTTCCGCAAGGCGTTGATAATCGTCTTCCTTGACGCCGCCGACGCGCTTGGCGCCGCCGCCGACGACAAGATGCTCCGCGCCGAAAGCCGCGGCGGCGTCGGCCGCGCGCGTGATCCTCGCGAGCTCCTCGGAGAGAATGTCCGGAAAAATGAAATTGGCGCCGGAATAGGCGGCGACGAGCTTCAGCCCCGCTCTGTCGAGCGCGGCGCCGAGAGCGCCGCGCCGTCCCTCGTAGTCGAGAAGATTGCCGTCGAAGAGCTCGACGCCCTCATAGCCGACCGCGCCGATCTCGGCGATCGCCCGCTCCATGTCGCCGAAGGTTCGGTAAGCGAGTTGACCGATCGAGGTGACGCCGACCGCGTCGCCGCCGAGCGGACCCCAGCAATTTGCGTGATAGGCGAGTCTCGCCCTCATCGCTCCCTCCCTTTCGCCGTCCAGATCGTCTGCGCTCGCTACTTTGTGACTGAGCGGAAGCTGGGTCAATGGAAATATCGGCAAAAGATGGGATACTTTTGCTGGAAAATTATTTCGTTCTGTTGCTTACGATTTTCTCCTGTGGTTCATAGGGTCATGAGCAAGGGCGATCAGGGTCGAACAGCCGAAAAAGAGGCCGCCACGCGCCGGGTCGGCCGGCCGCGGACGCTCGAGGCCGGCGGCGCCAGTCTCGCCATGGTGCTCAATCTCATCCGCGCCGGCGAAGCGACGACGCGGCTCGCCCTTGAGCGCAAATCGGAGCTCGGCCGCGCCGCGCTGGCCGATCGGCTGGAAAAACTGCAGGCGCTCGGCCTCGCGGCGGAAGGCGAGCTCGGCGTTTCGGATGGCGGGCGCGCGCCGCGCCACATGCGCTTCCTCGCCGAGGCCGGCGCGATCCTCGTCGCGTCGATTGAGCGCTCGTCGATGTCGGTCGCGCTCGCCGATCTATCCGGACGGCTGATCGTCGAGCATCACGAAGCCGTCGATCTCGCCGATGGGCCGGAAGCCATTCTCGATCGCGTCACCAATCTGTTCATCTGGCTGTTGGACGAGCGCGGCGGCAAGGAGCGCGTCTGGGCGATGGGCCTGGCGCTGCCCGAGCCCGTTCTCGCCGACACCAATGACGGCGATGCTTTCGGCATCGTGTCGCTCGACGCGTTGCGCTCCTGGCGCGGCTTCGATTTCGAGTCCGAACTGTCGCTGCGCTTCAAGGCGCCGTGCTGGGCGCGCGGCGGAGCGCAAATGATGACGTTCGGCGAATTCAAACACGGCGCCTGCCAAGGCGCCGGCGACCTTCTCTTCGTGAAGCTCGGCCATTCGATCGGCGCCGGCATGGTTTCCGCCGGCCGCCTGCATCGCGGCTCGCAAGGCTTGGCGGGAATGATCGGCCATGCGCCGACCGGCGAGAGCGGCGGCGGCGCAGCCTGCCATTGCGGGACCAAAGGCTGCCTCGAAGCGCTGGCCAGCGGGGAAGCGATCGCGCGCGAAGCCCAACTCGCGGCGCAGGACGGCCGCAGCCGCTATCTCGCCGATGTGACGGGCTTAAACGGCGAGGTGACGGCGACGGATGTCGGCCACGGCGCTCAACTCGGCGACGCGTTCTGCGCCGACCTGCTGTCGCGTTGCGGCCGGCTTGTCGGCGAAAGCCTGGCGCCGCTGGTCAATTTGCTGAATCCGGCTTTCGTCGTGCTCGGCGGCAGCGTCGCCGAATCCGCCGATGTCCTGCTCGCTTCGTTCCGCGAGGCGATCTATCGGCAATCGCACCCTCTGGTCACCCGCGATTTGCGCATCCTGCGCTCGCAAATGGGCGAGACAGCCGCCTTGCTCGGCGCGGCGCATCTCGTTCTCGACGAGGTCTTCTCGCCCGCCTATTTGGGCGACTGGATCGCGCAAGGCTCGCCGCGGCGGCGTCCGTCATTCCAGGATTTCCTGGAAAGCGAGCGCGGCAAGCGGCGCGCGGCGGCGCCCGCGCCGCGCCCGCCCGGCGGGCAAGCTTTTGCGGATCGATAAAGCGCCCGGCGCGGCGTCGCTTGCGCCTACTGAAGTTTAGCGGCCTAGTGGAGAGGAGCGCGAGGAAGGCGAATGACCATTACGGGTCTCGGACCTCATGGCGAAAGGGCCGCGCCGGCGGACAA
Source organism: Roseiarcus sp. (assembly GCA_035294045.1). Classification (GTDB taxonomy): domain Bacteria; phylum Pseudomonadota; class Alphaproteobacteria; order Rhizobiales; family Beijerinckiaceae; genus Roseiarcus. The sequence goes on from DATGLU010000454.1 coordinate 10,186, forward strand.
GATTGGTCTGTCCGACGCCGAGGCCGCGGCCGCGCGCGCCGGTCGATTCACGATCGCCGTCGTTCTGCACACCACCACGAGCGACTGGTCGCGACAGGAATTGGCCGGAATTGTCGCAACGCTCGGCGCTTATTCCGCTGCGGTCGTCGATGTCGTCGATTGCGCTTTCGACAAGCAGAAGCAAAATCGCGAACTGCTTCGCCTCGCGCAAAGCAAGATCGACGCGGTGATCAGCATCCCGATCGGCGCGGAGGGCGTCGTCGACGGGCACCGCGCCGTATCGGCCGCCGGAAAGACGCTGGTTCTTCTCGACAATGTCCCCGCCGGCTTGATGCCGGGCGCCGATTACGCCGCCGTCGTTTCCGCCGACAATTTCAATCTCGGCGAGATCGCCGCCGAACTGTTGTCGCCGCATCTTCCCGAGGAGGGAGTCGCGGGCATTCTCACCTATGGCGCCGATTTCTATGCGACGAACGAGCGGGAGATCGGCTTTCGCAAATGGATCGGCCGGCGGCGGCCGGACGTGACGCTGGTGCGCGGCCGCTTCGCCTCGGTCGAGGAAGCCGGCGCGGCGTTCGACCGGCTTTTCGCCGAGAATGACGATCTCGACGGACTTTTTGTCGCCTGGGACGTGCCCGCGATGAATGCGATCGCGGCGATCCGCGCCGGCGCGCGCAAGCTCGCCGTCACGACGGTCGATCTCGGCAACGCCGCCGCCGCGGAACTGATCAGGGGCGATCTTCTCAAGGGCATCGCGGCCCAGCGTCCCTATGATCAGGGCGCAGCGGCTGCGCTCGTGACCTTGCTCAACCTCGTCGGGCGCCGACCGCCGCCTTGGATCGCGGCGGCCGGCATGCCGGCGACGAGCGAGGACGTGCTCGGCGCTTATCAGGTCGTTTGGCACGCCCCGGCGCCGAACGATTTGCTCGAGGCGCGCCAGCGAATGCTCGCGCCTTAAGCGGCCGGTATCGGCCGGCTGGCGCAGATCCGATAGGCGTCTTGCCAAGGCTTCACGCGCTCGAAGGCCGCAGCGGCGGCCAACACGTCGCCATCGCCATAGCGCCGTCCGATCAGATGCATGCCGACCGGCAGGCCGTTGCTAAGCCCGGCGGGAATGGAGGCTGACGGATGGCCGCTGAAATTGGTCAGATAGGTCAGGCACCAGCCGATCAAGGGGTCGACCGCGACGCCATCGACCTGGCTCGGCCCTTTTGTGTCGCCGTCCGACGCGTTGTCGACCGGCATGGCGGCGAGCGTCGGCGAAACGATCAAATCGTATTTCGACAAGACGCCTTCGATTGCATCATAGACTTCGCTGCGAATGGCCTGGTCATGGACGATGTCCATCGCGGACAGGGCGCGACCCTTTTCGATCCGCTCGATGTAATCGGGCGGGAAATCGTCGCGATGCTCGCCCCATAGATCGAGGCCCGAAGCCTTCATGCCCTCCAGCGCGCCAATATTGAGCGGCATCATCAGCCGAGTCCAGGCGTCGCTCAATTCGCTTTGGCTGCGCTTGAGGCCGAACTTTACTTCTTCCACCTCGGCGCCGGCGTCCGTGAAGGCGCGGACCGCTTCGCCGACCAGTTTGCGGATGGCCGGATCGATCGGAAACACGCCGAAATCAGGCGTGTAGGCGATTCGCCAGCCCTTGATCGAGCGGCGCATGGAGACGAGAAAGTCCTCGCGCGTCTCGAAGGAGAACGGATCGCGCGAATCGTAGCCGGCAAGAACATTGAGCGCGAGCGCCGCGTCCTCGACCGTGCGGCTGATCGGCCCCTCGAAGACGAACGGCGTCTCGCCGCCAAAGGCGTTCGGCCGCATCGCGATCGGCACGCGGCCGAACGACGCCTTGAAGCCGACCACGTTGCACCAGGCCGAAGGGATGCGGATCGAGCCGCCGGCGTCGGTCCCTTCCGCGAAGGGAACCAGCCCATCGGCGACCGCGGCGGCGCTGCCGCCGGACGAGCCGCCGGTATTCTTGCGGGTGTCGAACGGATTGCGCGACGGGCCGAAAAGATAATTGTCGCAAGTCCCTCGCAGGCCCATGATCGGGCTATTGGTCTTGCCGAGGAGAATGGCGCCGGCCTTCTCGACGCGCTCGGCGAAGACGCAATGCCACTGCGCAATGCA
>DATGLU010000455.1:0-4546 GCA_035294045.1 Roseiarcus sp.
TATTGACCAAAGCCGTGTACCAGTTCGACGGCGGGTCGGTTTCGAACGTCCAGTCCCAGATTTTCTTATAGTTGAGCAGCCCGACAAGATGATTGGTCGCAAAGGCCTTGGAGTTGGTGAAGGACAGAAACAGCGTCCACAGATTGAATCCATAGACGAAGATGAGGACCGCGATGAAGGACGGCGCCAAGACCAGCTTCGGCAGCGCGCCTTGCAGAAATCCGCGCAACGCCCGCGGCCGGCGAGCGGCGGTTTGGGCGATCGGCGCAACGCTGACGGTCATTGTCTCGGCCCTCGCATGAATTCCCTCAAGCCCTTTCTAGCGAAGAACCCTCCCCCGCGCGAGCGAGGGAGGGGTTTTTTAGGTCACTTGGCGTTGTTCAGCGCCTTGACCAGCTCCGTCACGGCGGCGTCGGAAGACTTGATCTCGCCATGGAAGAATTTGGTCACGACGTCATGATAGGCGCCGGCCACGGCCGGCGGCTGAGCGTAGTTCTGAGCCATGGAGCCGACAAACTTGCCGTCGGCATTGGCGGCCTTGACGTCGGCGATGCCCTTCTTGCCGCACATGTCGAAGGCGGTGTCCGGAACGTCCATGCGCGCCGGCACCGAGCCTTTGACGACGTTGAACGCCGACTGGAAGCTCGGGCTCATCGTCGCTTTGGCCAGCGCAAGCTGCGCCGCCTGGCGATCGGCCGAGACCTTGAACATCGCGAACATGTCGGTGTTGTAGATCACGTCGCCGTCGGTGCCGGGGAAGCGATAGCAAAGGAAGTCCCTGCCGGCCTCCTTATGGGCGGCGCGGAACTCGCCCTTGGCCCAGTCGCCCATCACCTGCACGAGCGCGTCGCCCTTGATCACCATCGCGGTCGCAAGGTTCCAGTCGCGGCCGGCATAGTTCGGATCGACATAGTCGCGGAGCTTAGCGAGATTGTCGAACGCCTTCTTCATCGTATCGGACTTCAGGGCGCTTTCATCCATGTCGATGAACGCCTTCTTATAGAAGTCGATGCCGCCGGTGGAGGCGACGACCGAGTCGAACATCGTCGCTTCCTGCCAGGGCTGGCCGCCCAGCGCCAGCGGGATGACGCCCGCCTTCTTCGCCTTGTCGAGCAGGGCGATGAATTCGTCGAAATTCTTCGGCTCGGTTCCGCCGATCTTCTCCATCACGGCCTTGTTGATCCAGACCCAGTTGACCGAATGGATGTTGACCGGAACGGCGTCCCACTTGCCATTAGTCGTGGTGAATTTCTGCAGAGCGGTCGGGACGACCTTGTCCCAGCCTTCCTTTTTCGCCAGCGGGGTGATGTCGGCGAGCTTTCCGGCCTCGGCGTAGTCGATGGCGAAATAGCCGAGAATCTGCGAGGCGGTGGGCGGATTGCCGGCCGCGACCATCGCCTTCAAAGCGGTCATCGCGCCCTCGCCGCCGCCGCCGGCGATCGGCACGTCCTTCCAGGCGTAGCCTTCCTTGGCGAGGTCCTGCTTGAGGACGTTCAGCGCGGCGGCTTCGCCGCCCGAAGTCCACCAATGCAGCATCTGCACTTCCTTGACGTCGGCGGCTTGCGCCGTGGCGACCATGCCGGCGAAGCACGCGGCCATCCCGCCGGCCAGGAGCTTTGTACGAAGCTTCATTCGTCTACCCTTCCAAAATGCGTATCGTCCCAACCGGATTCGGTCCGGCGCCGTCTCCAAGAACCGGTCGATCGGTCCCTGTCTCCCTGCCACGCCCAGCGGCCTGGCCGTTTCGCCCCGCCGCTTGGACATGGAAGCTCTCCTCCTCGGCGCCGGCGTTCCGGCGCTCACGAATCTCCTCACCGCCCGGCGAATTTCGCCGGACGCTTGCCGCGAAACGCGGCGACGCCTTCGGCCAGATCCTCGGTCATCGCCGTCAGGGCGCCGGCCAGGCCCTCGATCGGCGCGTCCTTGTCCTCGCCTTCGGCCGAATTGATCATCGCCTTGACCATCTGCACCGCGAGCGGCCCGCGCTCGGCGATTTCGAGCGCCAGGGCCCTGGCGCGGTCGCGGCCGCCGCCCGGCTCCGTCACTTCGTCGACCAGCCCCAAGCCCAGCGCTTCGTCCGCCGTGACCATCGCGCCGCCCAAAGCCATCCGCCGCACGACATTCGCGCCGAAGCGCCGCACGAGGCGCTGCGTGCCCGACCAGCCCGGCGCCATGGCGAGGCCCGTTTCGGGCAGGCCGAGCTTGATCCCGCGCTCTGCGATGCGGATGTCGGCAACCGCCGCCAGCTCCAGGCCGCCGCCGAAGGCATGGCCCGTCAAAGCGGCGATGAGCGGCTGGCGCAGGCGCGCCAGCTTTTCGAAGGCGCGGTGACCGAGGCGCGTCCAGTCGCGCCACATATCGAGCGGCGGCAGGCCGCCCCAGGCGGCGATATCGCCGCCGGCGCAAAACGCCTTGCCCTCGCCCGCGAGAATGGCGACCCGCGCCTCGCTCGAGGACTCGATCGCCTCCGCCGCCTCGGCAAGCGCGACGACCATGGTGCGGTCGAGCGCATTGAGCTTGTCGGCGCGGGTCAAGGTGATCGACGCCACCGGCCCGTCAAAGGCGAGCTGGACGAAAGCGCTCATTCGGCAGCCTCGCGGGAGCCGTGCGGCGGCGCGGCTTTCAGCCGCAGGCCGATCGGCTCGGGGCGGAACAGGGCCGGGTCCATCGTCTTGAGCGAGGCGGCGACGCGCAGCGGAAAGGCGGCCTGATCGAGGATATCGCGCTTCAAATCGACGCCGGGCGCGATCTCGTTCACCGCGACGCCGTCGCGCGCCAAGGCCATGACGCAGCGCTCCGTGACATAGACGATCTCCTGGCCTTGCGCTTTGGCCCGGCGACCCGAGAACGACACTTGCTCGACCTTCTCGACCAGCTTCTTGACCTTGCCTTCCTTCTCGATGGCCAGCGCGCCATTGGCGATCGCGAGGCCGGCCCCGGCGGTGAAATAGCCGGAAAAGACGATCTTCCGGGCCCGCGCGGTGATGTCGACGAAACCGCCCGCGCCGGCGGTGACATGCGGCCGCGCGCCGAGCTTCGAGACGTTGACGGAGCCCTCGCGATCGATTTCGAGGAAGGAGAGCAGCGAGCAATCGAAGCCGCCGCCTTGAAAATAGGTGAACTGATAAGGCGACGGCACGATCGCCTCGGCGTTCGAGGCGCAGCCGAACTGGAAATCGAGCAGCGGCACGCCGCCGACCGCGCCCTGCTCGATCACCCAGGTCACCGCGCCGTGCAGGCCTTCCTCGATCAGGATGCGCGGCACGTTCGCGGAAATGCCGAAGCCGATATTGACCGCGTCGCCGTGATGCAGCTCCTGCGCGACGCGGCGCGCGATGACCTTGGCGACGCCGAAAGCGGGCGTTTCGAAGGAGGAGAGCGGCCGGAAGATTTCGCCGGAAATCGCCGGCTCGTACTGGGTCTGGGTCGTCTGCATCTGGTCGGGGGCGACGACGATCGCATCGACGAGAATTCCCGGCACGAAGACCTGCTGCGGCTTCAGCGTGCCGGCTTTCGCCAGGCGTTTGACCTGGGCGATAACGATCCCGCCATTGTTGCGCGCGGCGAGCGCCTGATCGAGCGGGCCGAGATAACCGCCCTCATGCTCGTAGGAAAGATTGCCGCGCTCGTCGGCGGTGGTGGCGCGGATGATTGCGACATTCGGGACGACAGTCGGAAAGAACAGCCATTCGTCGCCGGCGAATTGAACACGGCTGACGATCGGCGCGGAAGCGGCCTTGTCGTTCATCGCGCAGCCTTCGAGCGCCGGGTCGACGAAAGTCTCCATGCCGATCTTGGTCAGCACGCCCGGCCGCTTGGCCGCCGCCTCGCGGTGCATATCGAAGAGAATGCCGGACGGGATGTTGTAGGCGGGAATCCGGTTCTCGGAGACCATGCGCCAGATTTTCGGCGGCTCGGCCTTGGACGGGCCGGAAGGGTACGAGCCGGCGAGAATGCGCGCCAGGCACCCGTCCTTGGCGAGATGATCGATTCCGGCAATGCCCCACATGTCGCCGGCGGCGATCGGATGTAGCGTCGTCAGATTGCGCGGATGGCCCTCGGCGTCGAAGCGACGGCCGATCGCGGCGAGCGTCGCGTCAGGACAGCCGAGCCCGGACGAGGAGGAGACCGTCACGACAGCGCCGTCGGGGATCAGGCGAGCAGCTTCGTCGGCGCTGAGAATGCGGGGCGTCATCGCTTAAAGACCCGGATCGACTTTGGTTTCGCGCCCGGTCCGGGCCGCTTCGAGCACGGCGAGCGCGGTCGCCATCGAGCGCACGCCGTCTTCGCCGGTCGCCGCCGGCGCGCCTTCGCCGCGAATCGCGGCGTGAAAGGCGCGCACCGAGCGCTCATAGAGGTTTTCGTGGTGCAGCGGCAGCGCCGTCTCGCCTTGCGCGTTGCGCAAAGTCACCGTCCCGATCGGGCGCTGCGTCATGCAATTGTCGCCGAGCAGCGAGCCTTCGGTCCCATACACTTCGAAAGCGGTGCGCGCATAGCGGCAGGTGAAGGCGTCGAAGACATGGGCGAGGAGGCCGGAGCGGAAGCG
>DATGLU010000456.1:0-2093 GCA_035294045.1 Roseiarcus sp.
CCGTCCGATCGCGCCGCTTTTGCAGCGGCGCATCGCCGACGCCGCGGCGGCGGAGAACATCCCGTTCCACATGAACGGAACTTACGTCTGCATGGAGGGGCCGCAATTCTCGAGCCTCGCCGAATCGCTGCGCTACCAGGCGCAAGGCGCCGACGTGATCGGCATGACCGCGGCGACCGAGGCCAAGCTCGCCCGCGAGGCCGAGATTTCCTACGCCACGATCGCCATGGTCACCGATTACGATTGCTGGCACGAGGAGCATGGCGCGGTCGACGTCGCCGCGGTGATCAAGGTCGTGCAAGCCAACGCCGCCCGCGCCGCCGCTTTGGTCGGCCGGCTCCTGCGCGATTTTCCCGCCGAGCACGAGCCCTGCCCGATCGGCTCGGACCGCGCGCTCGATAACGCGATCATGACCCAGCCGGCTCTGCGCGACCCGGCCTTGATGAAGAAGCTCGACGCCGTCGCCGGGCGGGTCCTCAGCGGCTGAAGCAGCGCCGTCTGCGCGTTCATACATCCCCAAAAGCGTCATTCCCGCGTAGCGGGGATCCAGAGAGCCTGACATCGGGCGAGACTTGGGTTGCAAAGCGCCGGCGGCGCCATAGCTTAATTTCCGCGGCCCCCGAGGGCCGCGGGTGGAGGCGTCGATGACGATCGACTGGGCTCATTTCACGCCGGAATCGGCTTTTGTCGGCGGGTTGTTGATCGGCCTCGCCGCCTCGGCCTTGATTCTCGGCGCCGGGCGCATCATGGGCGCGGCGGGGATTCTTGGCGGCGCACTCGCCGCCAAGCCCGGCGATACGGCCTGGCGTCTCGCGCTCATCGCCGGCCTCGTGCTCGCGCCCGGCCTGCTCGCTCTGTTTGGCGCGGCCGATCCTCCGCATTTTTTCGTTTCCTGGCCGCTGATGATCGTGAGCGGCCTCTTGGTCGGCTTCGGCACGCGGCTCGCGTCCGGCTGCACCAGCGGCCATGGCGTCTGCGGCGTCGCCCGGCTCTCGCCGCGCTCGCTCGTCGCGACCGGCCTCTTCATGCTGGCGGGCTTCGCGACGGTCTTCCTCGTCCGCCACGCGCTCGCGTGAGGGCCCGACATGCGCATTCTCCTCTGCTTCTTCGTTGGCCTGCTGTTCGGCGTCGGCCTCTGCGTCTCGGGCATGACCCATCCGGACAAGGTGCTCGGCTTTCTCGATCTCGCCGGCGCCTGGGATCCGTCCCTCGCCTTCGTCATGATCGGCGCGGTTCTCGTCAGCTTCGGCGCGTTCACCCTCGCCAAGAAAAAGCCGCGCGATGCGCTGGGCGCGCCTTTCGCCTTGCCGCCGCGCGGCGCGATCGATCGCAGGCTGATCGTCGGCAGCGTGATTTTCGGCGTCGGCTGGGGCCTCGCCGGAATCTGCCCCGGCCCGGGCCTTGTCGATATCGGCTTTCTCGAACCGCGCGCGCTCGTCTTTGTGGCGGCGGTGGCGGTCGGCATGGTAATTCATCAATTGGCCAAGCTCCGCGGGCCGGCGCAAAAAGCGATCGAACAAGACGCCTGACGCGGAGCCTTAGGTCTCTTCGCGCCGGGGCTGCGCTTCATGATCGAACGCGTCATCGAGAGAATTCTGTTCGGCAGTAGGTGGCTGCTCGCGCCTTTCTATCTCGCGCTGGCGATCGGCTTGATCGAGCTTCTGATCAAGACGGCGGAAAAGCTTTACGGCCTCACCAAAGCCTTTCTCGGCATGACCGAGTCGGGGATGATCCTTGGCGTCCTGTCGATCGTCGACATGACTCTCACGGCCTCGCTGGTTCTGATCGTGATCTTTTCCGGCTACGTCAATTTCGTCTCGCGCATCGACGCCAGCGAGCATGCCGATTGGCCGCATTGGATGGCCAATATCGATTTCAGCGAGCTCAAGCTTAAAGTCATGGCGTCGATCGTCGCCATCTCGGCGATCAAGCTGCTCGAAGCCTATATGGATATCGACCAGACCTCCGACCGCGACCTCTGGTTCCTGGCCGGCATCCATCTGACCTTCGTGGCGTCGACCCTGCTCTTGGCGCTCGCCGACCGGTTCGGCGACCATCCGGAAAGCCACGCGCCGGATTGATCCCTTCTCCCC
>DATGLU010000457.1:0-6249 GCA_035294045.1 Roseiarcus sp.
TCGCCGAACATGGCGCTTCCCGGGAGCATCGCGTATGCGCAGGATGATTAAGTTTTGTTACTGTGCTGGGTCGCCCCTCTCTCAGCTTTGCGGGGGAGAGCGTACCCTCTGACGCGAAGCCTCGCGATGGGGCGCCGCACGCCTCCTTTCCGCCCGCTCACCGATCCGGCGAGCCGACCAACTGCGCCCAGCGCCTGACCAGGTAATTGTGCTCGTCCATGGTCGTGTTCCATACGGCGATGCGGCTGGCGCGCTGGCGATAGGCGCCGCCGCTGCGGATTTCGCCGCGCTGGATCGAAATGTCGCCGCTTGGGCCGGGCAGGTCGGCGGCCGCGGCCTCGCCCTCGTACCAATAGTTCCACTCCGCCTCGGAAAGATGGCGGCGCACCCGCTCGGGCGCCGACATGTAATAGCCCTGCCGCGCCATCACCGCGCCGGCCCAGCCGTCGAGCCACCAGTTGAGATATTCATAGGCGATGTCGAGCGCCCGCCCGCTCAGATGCGCCGCCAGGCACAATCCGCCATGCCAGGCGCGGTAGCCTTCCTGCGGCGTCGCCTCGCGCGCCGGAAAGCCGCGCTGGCGTAGAAGGCTCATGCCGGGCGACCACATGCTCTGAATGGCGGCGCGGCCCTTGAGCATCATGTCGGCGGCCTCCGGCGTCGTCTTCCAAAAGCCGCAAAAATAGCCCGCCCGCTTCTTCTCCATCAGCACGTCGATCAGCCGGTCGATCTCCGCCGTCGACATGTTGCCGATATCGTCGAAATGCGCCTCGCCGCGCGCCTGGGCGGCGAGCGCGGCGTCGAACACGCCGATCGCCGGCTCGTCGACAAGCGCGACCTGTCCGGCCCAGCGGTCGTCGAACAGGACGCCCCACGAGGCGCTCGGCTCGAGATGGCCATCGACCAGGGCGGAATTGTAGGCGAAGGAATCGAAATTGTGCACCGCCGGCAGCATGCTGATCCGATCGGACGGAGCGGCGCCGAGCGAATGGTTCGATTGCACGAACAATTTCGCGACCGGCGCGTCGCCCCAGCCGATCGCCGCGCCGGGATGGATGCGGCCGGTCTTGGTCAGGTCGTTGACCTCGTCCCAAAGCGCGATCCGGGCGATGTCGATCGGCTGAACGGCGCGCCAGAACCAGACGATGTCGAGATTGTGGAAGCACTGGTCGTAGACGTCGTAGGTTTCCGGCTGGCACGCCGCCTTGCGCTGGGCGCTGACGAAATCGAGATTCTCGAAGACGATTTGCATGCCAAGATCGGCCTCGGCGCGCTCGCGGACCTGTTCGAGCAGGGTGATCTCGGTACCGAGCACGCGCAAAGTCGGCCGGCCGTGGCGATGAATCGCGGGCGCCGCGAGGAGGCGGGCGTTCGGCATGGATGGCGGCTTGCGGCGATCGGCGGCGGGCATGGCCCGCTTAGGCATGTTCTTTTTCATTGATCAAGAAGGCTGAGGCTCGCCCTCACCCCAACCCTCTCCCGCAAGCGGGAGAGGGAGCGCGAAGCGGCCCTACTATGGCCGCGGTCGCCGACCGCGGCTACAATCCTTGTCTCGCTTGGCGGCGCCGAAGCGGCCCCACTGTAGCCGCGGTCGGCGACCGCGGCTACAACCCTTCTCCCGCTTGCGGGAGAAGGTGGCCGCAAAGCGGCCGGATGAGGGTACGGCGCGGCTGTCATACGTACGTCACGCCAAACGAAAGGCTTTGCGCGGCGGCGGTTCGGGAGAGCCGGTTGAACGCCGCGAAGGAGCGGCGAATCAACTCAGGATCGAGCTTTTCGACGATGAAGACGAGCCGCGATCGGCGATCGCCGTCCGGCCAGCGATCGAGATGCGTCGGCGCATGGACAAGATGCTGCACGCCATGCACCGCGACGGGCCGCTCCTCGCCCTGCAGCGCAAGGATGCCCTTGACGCGCAGGATGTTCCGGCCATGCCGGTTGAGGAGCATGGTCAGCCAGACGCCGAACGCCGCCCAGGCGATCGGCTCGTCGACGACGATCGAGAAAGCCTGAACGTCCGAATGCGCGGCGGCCGGCTCGGCCGTCGCCCGGAAGCCGCCATGCCGCGGCGACAGGATGGCGTTCGGATCGAGCGGCTCCTCGACGCCGTGCAGCAGCGGCGCGGCCGGATTGATCGCGCGCAGCTTGCCGCTGAGCCGCGAGACGGCGGCGGGCGCGGCGAGGTCGGTCTTGGTCAGGACGATCACGTCAGCCGCCGCCGCCTGCCGCACCGATTCGATATGCGCTCCAAGCTGCGCGAGGCCGTTCACTGCGTCGACGGTCGTCGCCACGCCCGCCGCCATGAAATGATGGCGCAGAACCGGATCGGCGCTCAGCGTCGAAAGGACAGGGAACGGATCGGCCAGCCCGGTGCTCTCGATCGCGACGCGCCGGAAAAGCGGCGCCAGGCCGCGCGCGCGCCGCGAATGGAGATCGCGCAAGGTCGCGGCGAGCTCGCCGCGCACGGTGCAGCACAGGCATCCCGAGCTCAGCAGCACCATCTGATCGTCGAGCTTTTCGACGAGATGATGATCGATGCCGATCTCGCCGAACTCGTTGATGATCACGGCGGTGTCTCTCAGCGCTGGGTCGGCGAGGAGGCGGCGCAGCAGCGTCGTCTTGCCCGAGCCGAGAAAACCGGTCAGCAGCGTGACGGGCGTCAAATCGGCGAAGGCCTCACCCATCCGCGGCCTCCAAATAGGCCAGGAGGTCGGGCGCGAGCGGATCGCAGAGGCGGCCGCCGAGCTTTTCCGCCGCCGGCCAAAGATGGCCAAAATCCTCGACCACCTCGCTCTTGCCGGTGAGCGTCGATAGAAGGTACGATGCGCCTTGCCAGTCGGCGAGGCGCATGCCGAAATGCGCCAGCGCCCGATTGGCGATCCGCACCCGCTCGGCGCGCTCGCGACGGCGGCGCGTCGGATCGGAATTGCGCGTATAGACGCCGTCGCGCGCCGCCGCGTCCGCCCAATGCTCGGCGCCGCCCAGCACGCCGCAAAGCGAGCACATCGGCGGCCCGCTACTTCCGGCGCGGCGAACGCCTGGCGAAATCGTCCGCCATCTCGTTCATCGTCACGAAGCGCACGCCGGGATGGCGGATCATGTGATTATAGAGCCGCTCCAGCATCAACAGGACCTGCGGCCGGCCGGCGACATCGGGATGGATGGTGATCGGAAAGACCGCGTAATCATGCTCGCGGTAGACCCAGTCGAACTGATCGCGCCACATCTCCTCCAAATGCCGCGGACTGACGAAGCCGTGGCTGTTCGGGCTTTTCTTGATGAACATCATCGGCGGCAGGTCGTCGAGATGCCAGCTCGCCGGAATCTCGATGAGATCGGTCTCGTGGCCGCGCTTCAGCGGGATCATCCATTCCGACGGCTTCTTCGAATAGTCGATCTTCGTCCACGAATCGCCGACCCTGACATAGTAGGGCTGAAAATCCTTATGCATCAGCGAGTGGTCGTATTTGATGCCCTTTTTCAGCAGCAATTCGTTGGTGACGCGGGAGAACTCCCACCATGGCGCGACATAGCCGGTCGGCCGCTTGCCGGATAGCTTGGCGACAAGGTCGATGCATTTGTCGAGCACCTCCTCCTCCTGCTCGGGCGTCATCGCGATCGGATTTTCATGCGAATAGCCGTGAATGCCGATCTCGTGGCCGGCCTCGGCGACGGCCTTCATCTCGGCCGGGAACGTCTCGATCGAATGGCCGGGAATGAACCAGGTCGTCTTGATCCCGAAGCGCTCGAACATTTTGAGCAGGCGCGGCGCGCCGACCTCGCCGGCGAACAGGCCGCGCGAAATGTCGTCGGGCGAATCCTCGCCGCCATACGAGCCGAGCCAGCCGGCGACGGCGTCGACATCGACGCCGAACCCGCAAAGTATTTCCTTGGCCATGTCCGATCTCCTCCTTGAAATTCAATCCGGCGCGCGAGCCGCCGCGGCGACGGTCTCCTCGACGGCGAGCGCGGCGGCGAGCAGGCGGTCATCCTCGCCGGGCCGGCCGGAAAGCAGGAGGCCGGTCGGCATGGCGTCGGCGCCGAAGCCGTTCGGCAGCGACACGCCGCACCAGTCGAGCATGTTGCCGAGCATGGTATTACGCAGGGTCTTCATATTGACCTGCGCGAAGACTTCGTCGTCATTGTCAAGCCGCGCGATCGCCGGCGCGACGTGAGCGACGGTCGGATAGGTGACCAGCGCGCCGCCGCAGGTCGCGGCCGCGCGCTTGACGAGGGCGCGCCGCGCTTCGAGCAGCGCCGGCAATGCGCTCGGATCGAGCGCCTTGGCCGCCGCAAGCCGCTTGACGACGCGCCGGTCCATCACGGCGGCCGCCGGCCCGGCGATGCGCTCGCGATGCAGCGCGTACGCCTCGTGCGCGACTATGAGGCCGAACCGCTTATGCAGCGCGCCGATCTCGTCGAAAATCGGGAACGGCCTGCGCTCGATGACAGCGCCGGCAGCGGCGAGCGCCGCGAGCGAGGCCTCGAAATTGGCGAGCACTTCCGGCTCGCAATCATCCAGAACGATGGTCGTCGGAACGATCAGGCGCAGGCCTTGAATCGGCGCCGGCGGGGCCAGGACGGGCGCGGCCCCGCGCATCGCTTTGTCGATCAGGATCGCGTCGGCGACGCTGCGCGCGAACACGCCGAGCGTATCGAGCGTTCGCGACAGCGGAAACACGCCCTCCATCGGATAGCGGCCGGCGGAGGATTTGTAGCCGACGACGCCATTGAAGGCGGCGGGGACGCGCACCGAGCCGCTCGTATCGGTGCCGATCGCGACCGGCGTCAAACCGCGCGCGACCGCGACGGCCGATCCGGACGACGATCCGCCGGGAACGCGCGGCGTCGATCCGTACGGATTGAGCGGCGTGCCGAAATGCGGATTGAGGCCAATGCCGGAATAGGCGAATTCGGTCATGTTGGTCCGGCCGACCGCCGCCATGCCGGCGGCGGCGAGCGCGGCGACGACCGGCGCATCGGCTTTCGCCGGCGGCGCGTCGGCCAATGCGCGCGATCCGGCTGTCGTGACGAGGCCGGCGAAGTCGAAGAGGTCCTTCCACGCGATCGGCAAGCCGTCCAGCGGCCCGAGCGTACGGCCGGCGGCGCGGCGCGCGTCGGACGCCGCCGCTTCGCGCCGCGCGCGCTCCGCCGCGACCAAGGTGAAGATCGCCGGATCGCTCGCCGCGATCGCCGTCAGCGCCTGCTCGACGAGCCGCCGCGAGTCGATCGCCCCGGATTCGAGCCGGGCGGCAAGGCCGAGCAGAACCGATTTGGGCGCGCCCGCCATGTCAACCGCCTCTCGCGGAGATGACGGACGCCGCCTCGGCGCTCCATTTGAGCCAGACCGGCTGGTCGACGGTCAGCGCCTCGGCAAAACGATCCGCATGGCCCTCCACGCGGATCATCGTTCCGTCGGCAAGGGCGAGGCGCAAAGCCGCGAGATTGCCGCTGCGCTCGCGGTTCTCGATCCTGGCGGCGATCTGATTGGCCTGCGCGTCCGGCGCCGCATCGCCGGCGCGCCGTGGCGCCACCACAAACGCTTCGGACGGCACGACCAACTTGGCCGCGCCCGCCGCTTCGCCGACAGCGCGCCCGCTGAACAGGCCAAAGCGAGTCTTGACCAGCGCAATCTCGCCACGACGCTCGACGCCGTCGCCGTCGAAAATGATGTTGCGGCCGATGAAGCTTGCGACGAAGGGCGTTTGCGGCCGGCGATAGAGTTCGTGCGGCGGGGAAATCTGCTCGATGCGGCCGCGATTCATCACGACGATGCGGTCGGAGAGAGCCAGCGCCTCGGACTGGGCGTGCGTGACGAAGACGAAGGTGACGCCGAGATTGCGCTGCAGCAGGCGCAATTCAGCCTGGATCGCCTTGCGCAAATTGGCGTCGAGCGCGCCAAGCGGCTCGTCGAGCAGGAGGATGTCGGGCTCGATGACGAGGCTCCGCGCCAGCGCGACGCGCTGGCGCTGGCCGCCGGAGAGGCGATCCGTGCGGCTTTCGACAATGTCGGCGAGACCGAGCTTCTCGACGATCCGCGCGACGCGCTCGTCGATCGTCTTGCGGTCGAGGCGCTTCACCTGGAGGCCATAGGCGATGTTGCCGCGGACCGTCATATGCGGGAACAAGGCGTAGCTCTGAAAGATCATCGCGGTCGGACGCTTCTCTGCGGGCAGAGCGTTGACGCGCCGGCCGCGGATGAAAATGTCGCCGGACGTGATGGTCTCGAAGCCGGCGATCATCCGCAGC
>DATGLU010000458.1:0-7545 GCA_035294045.1 Roseiarcus sp.
CGTTTCCGTCGCAAGGCGTCCCTCGGCGACGAATTCGCAATAGACGTCGAAAATCCAACTGGCGTTGATGTCGTCAAGCAGAAGGTGCCGGCCGCGGGCGCCTTCCGCAATAGCGAGGCAATTGCCGATATCGGCGCGACACACATCGTCGGTATGGCCGCCATCGACATGGTAGAGATCGAAGTCCCATTCGCCGCGGCGGGCGGCGAGATCCGGCAAGACTTCGCGCGAGTCGCCTTGCAGATAGCGCACCCGGCCGGGAAACTCCGCCGCGAGATAGGCGACGCATTGCTCCGTGTAGCGATGAACGCCGAGATCGATCCCGGTATAGACGAGGCGAGGATTGGCGGAGAGCGCCAGCAGCGCGCTATGGCCGGCATTGACGCCGATTTCCAGCATCGAACGCTTGAAGCGCGCTGCGCGCCAGAGATTGCGTCGGGCGGGCGCGAGATCCGCGGCGGGCGGATTGTCGTGATAGGCGGCGTCGCCATGCCAATAGAAAATCCCGCCCTCGAGCCGCTCGCCGGCCTCCCTGACGAAGGCGTTCAGCGCCTTCAATCGCCGCAGGAACGCGGCAGCATAGATTTCGGTAAGATCGTCCCGCCTGACCGTATAATCCGGCATGTCGGCGGGCGGGATCGGTTTTCCGGGAAGCAGATTGCGGCCCGCCGATTGCCAGGCGCCGACCGGCAGCAGAGGCGGCTTGCCTTCGGCTTCGGCGGCGGGCGTTTCGCCCGCCTTATCCTTTTTTTGAACGTCCAACATCGACAACGTTCAGGTCATGCTCTGGAAGCGGCGCGCCAACGCGCTGATCCGCGACGCCGTCTCGATGTCGAGATCGGTGATCTTGAATCCGGCGTCATGCGTGCAGAAGGAGAACGAGACCTTGTTGTAGGAATTGTGGAACTCGGGGTGATGGTTCATGACCTCGGCCTCGATCGCCACCTGGACAATGAAGGAAATGGCGTCGCGAAACGTCTTGAAGTCGAACGACGCTTCGATGTTCGGACTTTTGAGCGACCAATCCTTCAGTTTCGCCAGTTCCGACGCGATCTCGGCCTCGCTCAGGATCTTATACTTCGCCATGCGCGCCTCCTCGACGACTTGACTGCCGGGCGGCGTGGACGCCGCCCGCCGGCCTCCAGCGTTTTACCTGGGCCGCCGGCGATCATGCAACAAATTGACAACCCTTGATGTTTCGCGAGGGCTCGGGGCCGCCGAGATGTGGTTTTCGCCACAGAAGCGATGGCGGACAGGCTCTATAAGCCACACTGGCCTTGAAACTTGGCCTCGGTTGCCAACGTAACGGAATTGCGCAAAGGTCGCGCGCCGTTTGTCGATCTCCTGGGGGAGATCGAAATTTCCTTCAATTTTCAAAGGCGACAGCCATGTTGGAAGTTCGCAGAAAAGAGATTGCGCGCACCTCCGTGCTCGGCAAGCTCGGCCTCTCGCCGCTCGTGCCGAACACCGCCGTCGACATTTCCGCGTCCCATCACGCCCATGTCGTCGAACAGAACGTGCCGGCGCATTTCGTGATCGACGGCCTTTCGATCGACGCGCCCGCCGGCGTCTACCATCCAACGCCGAATTCAAGCTCGCAGCTCTTCCTGCGCAACCTGAAGGCGATGGACAAGAACAAGATCCGCAAAATCCTCGAAATCGGCGCCGGCTGCGGCGCGATTTCGCTCTACCTCGCCAAGCATTGGGGCGCCGAGGTCGTCGCTTCGGATATATCGCCGGTTGCGGTCGAGTCTATTCGGCGCAACGCTCGCGCGAATAACGTGACGATCAAGACCGTCCAGTCCGACTTGTTCGACAAGATCGAGGAGCGAGGTTTCGACCTGATCATCTTCAATGCGCCGCTGATCGACAAGGAGCCGGAGAGCAGCGTCGAACGCTACAGCTTGTGCGATCCCGGCGGCCAGATCACCCGGGCGTATTTGCGGGAGGCGGGCCGGTTCTTGAAGAAGAGCGGGATGGCGATCGTCTCGATTTCGAGCAATTCGGCTTATGAGGCGCTCGACGACATCGATCTCAGGCTGAAAGTGATCGGCTTCGAGCTTTCGTATAGCGGCTTCTGGTGGGCGATCGTCAGCGCCGAGCTTTGAGCCGACGCACCGTCATTGCGCCCTGTCCTATAAAGAGATTGTTCGTCGCAATGACGGTCGGTCATATCGCCAGGCCGGCGAGATGATCCGGTAGGCGCCAGGTTTGGCTCGGATCGGGCTTATGCGCGACGGGCGCGATGTCGCCGCGCCAAGCGGCGCCCATGATCTGGGCGGTTTGATAGACTAAGGTACGCCAGCCTTGCGCCTTCAGGGCATGCAGCGCCGCCGCAACATGCGGCGAGGCGAGATCGTGAAAGAGGACCATCGCGGTCGGCTCCAGGAAGCGGATGGTCGCCAGGGCGTCGTTCTTCGGCGCATCGCCGTCATGGTCGCCGTCGATGAAGGCGAAGGACCATCGCTGACCGTTTTCGCCGAGACGGACGACCTCGGCGGGACTGAGCCCGGGAACGAAAATCGCCCGCTCGCCACCTCCGACGGCTTTGACGGCCTCGGCGAATTCGCGATTCCAATTCGCGTCGGCGAGCTTCGGCTCGACAATATGCAGAGTCCCCAGGCCGGCGGCGAGAAGATGGCAGCTCGACCAGCCGCGCCAGGCGCCGATCTCCAAGCCGCTCTTTCCGGCGAAAAGCCGCGCATTGGCGTAAAGAATGGCGGCTTCGTCCTTGTTAATGAAACCGATCTGCGGATCGCGCCGATCGACGTACCAGGTATGATCGATCTCCTTCCGGAAATAGGGCCAAGTCGCGCTCTTCTTGTCGCCGGCGATCATATTGGGAAAATGGCGCGAAAGATCGGGAAGCGAAAGATTCTCCGACACGTAATCGGTCGACATGCGTCTGAAAGCTCCAAGAAACCGGGCTCGCTTCGCCGGCGCGAGCGACTGTCCGGGCCAGAGATAGGGCTTTTGCCGGTCAAATCCAATGCCGGCGCCTAAAGGCGCGGCTTGATCCGGAAGAGCGCCGCGGCTACAGCTTGAACGAGGTCGACGGGACGCCAAGAGACAAAGGGGGCGCTCATGTCATCGGTCCTTCTCGCAATCGGCCATCCGCCTGCTTCCGGCAACCCCCCGCTCACCGCCGCCTAAGCGCCGCGCCAGAGACCGCTCCCATGCCAGGACCCTTTCGCATTCTTGGCTACGCCATCGTCTCGTCTGACGGCATGATCGCCGATTCGACCGGATTGATGCCGAACGCGCTGATTTTCGACGCCGACAAGAAATTCTTCGAACGCGAATTGGCCCGCGCCGACGCTGTCGTCCAGGGCCGCAACTCCTACGAATACCAGGCCGATTCGCCCAACCGCCGGCGCCTGGTCCTGACCCGGCAGATCGCCTCGCTCGCCCCCGATCCGAATTTTCCGCGCGGCTTCCTCTGGAATCCGGCGGGCGCCTCTTTTTCTGAAGCTTGCCTGAAGCTCGGGCTCGAAAAAGGGACGATCGCCATTCTCGGCGGCCCCTATGTCTACAAGCTGTTTCTCGATCTCGGTTGCGACGGTTTTTATCTCTGCCGGGCGGCGAAGGTCGCCTTGCCGGGCGGCGTGACCGTGTTTCCCGGCGTCGGCCCCGGCCGCACGCCGGAGGACGTTCTCAAGGAATATGGATTTGAGCCGGGGCCGGTTCAGACCCTGGACGAGGCCAACGCTTTGACATTCGTCGTCTGGACGCGCCGAAGCGCCTGACGTCCGCTTAAATGCGAAGACTCAGCAATCGAGCCCTTCGACGGCTGATATTTCGATGCCGAAGCCGGAAAGCCCGACGTACTTTCTCGGATTCTCCGTCCTGAGCCGAATCGACGATACGCCGAGATCGCGCAAGATTTGCGCCCCGAGGCCGATTTCCCGCCATTGCGTGGCGCGGACATTTTCCGAGCTCGCCGCCGGGTCGGTCGTCGTCAAATTGGTCGGGACGCCGGCCGAGCCGTCGCGCAAATAGACGAGAACGCCGCGCCCCTCCTGCTTGAAGCGCTTGAGCGTGCGCGGAATGACGCCGCCGCCGAAAATGTCGCTGACAATGTCCGTCCGATGCAGGCGCGCCGGCACGTCGCGCCCGTCGCCGATCGGGCCGTAGACGAAGGCGAAATTGAGAACCGAGTCGAAAGGCGTGCGATAGGCGAAGCCGGCGAGCTCGCCGATCTCGCTCTTGACCGGGAAGCTCGCCACCCGCTCGACCAGCTTTTCGCGCGCTTGGCGATAGGCGATGAGGTCGGCGACCGAGATGCGCTTCAGGTTGTGCTTCTGGGCGAAAGCTTCGATTTGCGGCCCGACCATGACCGTTCCGTCGTCATTGGCGAGCTCGCAAATCACCGCGACCGGCGGCAGGCCAGCGAGCTTGCAGAGATCGACCGCGGCCTCGGTATGGCCGGAGCGCATCAGCACGCCGCCTTCCTTGGCGATGAGCGGAAAGACATGGCCCGGCCGCGCGAAATCGCTCGCCGCCATGTTGTGGTTGGCGAGCGCGCGGGCGGTGTTGGCGCGCTGCTCGGCGGAAATGCCGGTGGTCAGGCCATGCTTCACATCGACCGACACGGTGAAGGCGGTGCCGAGCGGCGCCTCGTTCATCGCCACCATCGGCGAGAGATGCAGGCGCTGCGCTTCCTGCGTCGTCAGCGGCGCGCAGACGATGCCGCAGCCATAGCGGATGATGAAGGCCATCTTCTCGGTGGTGCATAAAGTCGCCGCGCAGATGAGATCGCCTTCGTTCTCGCGATCGTCGTCATCGGTGACGATGACGATCTCCCCGGCCGCCAGCGCTTCGACCGCTTCGGTCACCGAATGGGACATTTCGCTTTCCTGATTGGGGCTGAAGACGGCGCCGAGGAAATCGTTGGGCGTGACGGCGCCGCGGGTCTCCTTGAAAATGAGCTCTGCCGTCTCGCGCGAAATCCAGGCGCCCTCGTCGCGGCAGATCTGGGTAATCGCGCCGGGCGAGACGCCGATGCGGCGGGCGAAATCGGCGCGTTTGACGTTATGGCGCGTCAGCCAGTCGCTCAGCTTCATGACGCGCGGTGTAAACGGCCGAGAATTTTATTTCAACTAAAGATAACGTGATAATTGAACAATACTAAAATCAACCGGGCGCGCTGTCCGCGCTGAGGGCGACGCCATTGGCGGTGAGCGGCCGGCCTGCTTGCTGGGCTTCGGCAAGCCGGTCGATCCGCAAAAGCGCCAGGCCTTCGCCGCCGGCGGTCGAGCCGAGCGCGCCGATTGTCGACTCGCCGGCGAGGATCGGGGTTCCGACGCCCGGCGCGGACTGGGCCAGCTTTACCCTGACGACGCGCTTGCGCACGCCGCCGCGATGGCGCATGCGCGAGACTACTTCCTGGCCGACATAGCAGCCCTTGTCGAAATCGACGCCGTGCAGCAGGTCCATATTGGCGTCGTGCGGAAAAGCGTCGCCATAGACGAAATCGACGCCGCCCTTGGGCGCGCCGAGCGCGATGCGATGGGCTTCGTATTGATCGATGCGCGCCTGATCCAAGGCGGGCGCCGCCGCGCGCGGCAGAATGGCGCGAAAGCCGAGGCGGGCTTCGCGCGGATCGGCGAAAACGAGGCCGTCGGCGGCCTGCGGCGGGTCCGTCCAGCAGACCGCGACCGCCTTCTCCGCGCCGAGGTCGGCGATCGTCACTTTGGCCCGCAGGCGATAGAAGCCGAGGCGCTTGGCGAGATCGCCGGCGTTCTGCGACGGGCAATCGATGAGGAAGACGGCCTCTTCCGGCGCGCGATAGATGAAGAAATCGAAGAGAATCTTTCCCTGCGGCGTTAGCAGCGCGGCGAAGCGCGCCTGGCCGGCCGCGAGACTCTCGACATCGCTGGTGACGAGCCCATGCAGAAAACTCGCCGCGTCGTCTCCCGCAACGCTGAGCACGCTCCGGTCAGGAAGCAGGGTCCAATTGGCCATGCGCGAAGAGCCCTCGAAATCGACTGGCTCAGAGATAAGACGAAGCGCCGGGGAAGCAAGCGCGCTTGTGCGCGGCGGTCACCTTTTGCCGCCGAGTCCGGCGGCTCTGACGACCAGATCGGCGAGCCGTTCCGCCGCATCGGGAACGCCGGCGGCCTTCGCGGCCGCGGCCGCCGCGGCGAGCGGCGCAGGATCGGCGAGCGCCTTGCGCAGCGAGGCGGCGAGACGCTCCGGCGTGAATTCGCGCTGCGGCACGACCTCCGCCGCGCCGGCCGCTTCGAGCGTCGCGGCGTTGGCGGCTTGGTCCTGATCCAGCGCATGCGGGAACGGCACAAGAATGGACGGACGGCCGATCACCGCGAGCTCCGATACGGTCGAGGCGCCGGCCCGCCCGATCACGAGATGCGCGGAAGCAATGCGATCAGGCAAATCGCTGAAGAATTCGGCGAGTTCGACCGGAAAATCGAGCGCGGCGCAGGCCTCGGCGACGCGCTGCTTATCCTCGCCGCGCGCCTGCTGGGTCAGACGCAGGCGCCGGCGTTCGCCTTCGTTCAGCAGCGCCAGCGCCGTCGGCACGACATCCGCCATGACGCGCGCGCCTTGCGAGCCGCCGGTGACGAGCAGGCGCAAGCAACCGTCGGCGAAATCGGGAAACGGCCCTGCCGCGGCGGCGAGGACGGCGGGCCGCACCGGATTGCCGGTATAGCGCGCCTTGGCGCGGAGCTTGTCGTCGACGCCTTTCAGCGCCGGAAAGCCTGTGGCGATGAGGCCGACGCGCCCCCCAAGGAAGCGATTGGCGCGGCCCATCACCGCGTTCTGCTCGTGCAGCAAGGTCGGCAGGCCGAGCCAGGCGGCGGCGAGAAGCGGCGGCACTGTCGGGTAGCCGCCAAAGCCGACCACCGCCAGCGGCGCGATTTTCTTGATCAGCGCGCGAGCGACCAGCGTTCCTCGGGCGAGCGTCAGCGCCGCGCGCGCTTTGGAGACCATTCCGGCGCCGGTCGGCGTCGCCGAGGGAATGGGGTGGATCGCCCGCGCCGGAAAATCGCCGCCATATTTCAGCGCCCGCTCGTCGGTCGCCAGCTCCGCGGCGACGCCGCGCGCCGCCAAGGCGGCAGCCAAGGCTTGAGCGGGAAAAAGATGGCCGCCAGTGCCGCCGGCGGCGATCAGGATCGCCCGCGCCGCGCTCAAGGCGCCTCCGCCAAGGGCGCCGCGGTCAGCACCGCGCGCGGGCGCTTGCGCGTCAAGGCGATCAAGAAGCCCATGCCGAGCGCCAGAGCGAGGATCGACGAGCCGCCATAGGAGATGAAGGGCAGCGTCATGCCCTTGGCGGGAATCGCCCGCAGGTTCACGGCCATGTTGATCCAGCTTTGCACGCCGAACATGATGACGAGGCCCGCGGCGGCGAAGCGGCAGAACGGGTCTTCGTTGCGCGCCGCGAGGAGAAGGCCGCGCAGCACGATGAAGCCGAAAAAGGCGATCAGCGCCAGGCAGGCGATCATGCCGAATTCTTCGCCGGTCACCGCGAAGACGAAGTCGGTGTGCGCGTCGGGCAGGATGCGTTTATAGACGCCCTCGCCGGGC
>DATGLU010000459.1:0-4870 GCA_035294045.1 Roseiarcus sp.
CAGCGAATATTCGATTTCCGCCAACATGGCCTTCGCGATGTATCCCGGCCTCACCGCCGGCGCGATCGCGGCGCTTTACGCCCATGGCGACGAAAAGCAGAAGCAGCTCTATCTGCCGAAGCTGGCGTCCGGCCAATGGACCGGCACGATGAACCTGACCGAGCCGCATTGCGGCACCGATCTCGGCCTGATCAAGACCAAGGCCGTCCCGCAGGCCGACGGCTCCTACGCCATCACCGGGCAGAAAATCTTCATCTCGTCCGGCGAGCACGACCTCGCCGAGAACATCATCCATCTCGTCCTCGCCCGCATCGAGGGCGCGCCGGCCGGCGTCAAAGGCATTTCGCTGTTCGTCGTGCCGAAAATCGCCATCCGCGATGACGGCTCGCTCGGCGAGCGCAATGGGGTCGCCTGCGGCTCGATCGAGCACAAGATGGGCATTCACGGCAATTCGACCTGCGTGATGAACTACGACGGCGCCAAGGGCTGGCTGGTCGGCGAGGCCAATCGCGGCCTTAGCGCGATGTTCGTGATGATGAACGAGGCGCGGCTCGGCGTCGCCGTGCAGGGCCTGGCGGTTTCCGAAGTCGCGTACCAGAACGCCGCGGCTTACGCGAAGGAAAGGCTGCAGGGCCGCTCGATCAGCGGCGCCAAGGCGCCCGGCAAGCCGGCCGACCCGATCCTCGTCCATCCCGACGTGCGCCGCATGCTGCTCGAAGTCCGGGCGTTCAACGAAGCCGCGCGCGCCTTCGCGCTGTGGGCAGCCTTGTGCAGCGACGAGGCGCATCGCTCGCCCGACGCCGCCGCGCGGCAAGCCGCCGAGGATCGGCTCGGGCTGCTGACGCCGGTCCTCAAAGGCGTGCTGACCGATACCGGCTTCGCCAATGCGGTGAAGGCGCAGCAGGTCTTCGGCGGCCATGGCTATATCGGCGAATGGGGGATGGAGCAGTTCGTCCGCGACGCCCGCATCGCGATGATCTACGAGGGCGCTAACGGAATCCAGGCGCTCGACCTCGTCGGCCGCAAATTGCCCAAGGACGGGGGGCGGGCGATCACCGCCTTCTTCAACGAGGTCTCCGGCTTCCTCGCCCAGAACAAGGACGACGCGGCGCTCGCGCCCTATCTCGGCCCGGTGAAGGCCGCGCTTGGCCAGTTGCAGCAGGCGACGATGTGGCTGATGCAGAACGCGCTCGCCGCGCCGGACAATGCGGCCGCGGCGTCGAACGACTATATGCATCTCTTCGGCCTCGTCGCGCTCGGCTATATGTGGGCGCGGATCGTCAAGGCCGTGCTGGCCAAGAAGGCGGCGGGAAGCGCAGACGCGGCGCTCGAGGCCAAGCTCACCCTCGCCAAGTTCTTCAACGAGCGTATGCTGCCGGAGGCCGGCGCTCATCTGGCGCGGCTCTCCTCCGGCGCCGCGACGATCATGGCCATGCCGGCCGAGGCTTTTTGAGTCTTGTCATTCCCGCGAAAGCGGGAATCCAGCGCGGTCTTCCTGCGGGCGCGGAGGTTTCCTGGATTCCCGCTTTCGCGGAATGACAAGAACATTCAAGGGCAAGCGCGATGGCGCAGGAAACGAATACGGAGTTACGCGGCGGCTGCCAGTGCGGGGCGGTGCGCTATGTGCTGACGGCGGCGCCGAGCGGCGAAAACATCTGCCATTGCCGCATGTGCCAGAAGGCCGGCGGCGCGCCGTTCATGGCCTTTGCCGGCGTGCCGCTCGAAGCGCTGGCCTGGACGCGCGGCGCGCCGAAAATCTTTGTCAGCTCGGCCATCGCCGAGCGCGGCTTCTGCGCCGAATGCGGAACGCCTTTGACCTACCGCCCCTATGCGCATGACCGGATCGCGGTGACGATCGCCAGCCTCGATGACCCGGCCAGCGTCGCGCCGAAGCGGCAATTCGGCGTCGAGTCGAAGCTGCCCTGGATCGAGGCGGCTCTGACGCTGCCGGGGACTAAGACCGACGAATGGCAAAAGCTCGACGAGGCGGCTTTGGCGTCGCGTCAGCATCCGGATCATGAAACTTAGCAGGCGCGATTTTGGCTGATGACCTACTCTGCGGCTTACCCTCACCCCAGCCCTCTCCCGCAAGCGGGAGAGGGGGCGCGTCGGGCGCTTCATCAGCCGCGTGCGCCATCCCCTTCTCCCGCTTGCGGGAGAAGGTGGCCCGAAGGGCCGGATGAGGGTGAGTCCCAGCCTGACCGATTGAGACACTCCGCCGAGGACGCAGAACATGACCGACGCCTTTATCTATGACCACGTCCGTACCCCGCGCGGCCGCGGCAAGCCGGATGGGGCGCTGCACACGGCGACGACTTTGCGCCTCGCCGCGACCGCGCTCGAAGCCATTAAGGACCGCAACCAGCTCGACACCAAGCTGGTCGACGATGTGGTGATGGGCTGCGTCGATCCTGTCGGCGAGGCGGGCGGCGACATCGCGCGGGCCGGCGCGCTCGCCGCGGGCTATGGCGACCATGTGCCGGGCGTGCAAATCAACCGCTTCTGCGCCTCGGGCCTCGACGCGGTCAATTTCGCCGCCGCGCAAGTCATGGCCGGCCAGCACGACATGACGATCGGCGGCGGCGTCGAGTCGATGAGCCGCGTCGGCATCGGCGCCTCGGGCGGCGCCTGGCCGATGGATCCGGCTCTCGCCATTCCCGCTTATTTCATGCCGCAAGGCGTCTCGGCTGACCTCATCGCGACAAAGTACGGATTCTCGCGCGACGACGTCGATGCTTATGCGGTGCAGTCGCAGAAGCGCGCCGCGCAGGCCTGGAGCGAGGGCCGCTTCAAGAATTCGATCGCGCCGGTGCGCGATCCGGTCGGGCTGCCGCTGCTCGAAAAGGACGAGCATATGCGACCTTCGACCGACATGCAGTCGCTCGCCGCGCTGAAGCCGTCCTTCGTCATGATGGGCGAGCAGGGCGGCTTCGATGCGGTCGCGATCCAGGCTCATCCCGATGTCGAGCGCATCAACCACGTCCATCACGCCGGCAATTCGTCCGGCATCGTCGACGGGGCCGCAGCGGTGCTGATCGGCTCGGCCGAGGCCGGCAAAGCGGCGGGTCTGAAGCCGCGGGCGAAAATTCGCGCTTTCGCCAATATCGGCTCGGAGCCGGCGATCATGCTGACCGGCCCGATCGACGTGACCAAGAAGCTCTTGAAAAAGGCCGGCATGACCAAGGCCGATATCGATCTGTTCGAGCTCAACGAGGCCTTCGCCTCGGTCGTGCTGCGCTACTGCCAGGCTTTCGAGATCGAAGCCGACAGAATCAACGTCAATGGCGGCGCGATCGCCATGGGCCATCCGCTCGGCGCGACTGGCGCGATGATCCTCGGCACGGTGCTGGACGAGCTGGAGCGTACGGGCAAATCGACAGCCCTGGTGACGCTCTGCATCGGCGCCGGCATGGGCACGGCGACGATCATCGAGCGCGTCTGAATATGACCATCCGTCATTGCGAGCGAAGCGAAGCAATTCATTCGTGGAGCGCCGCGCCCTGCGAATGGATTGCTTCGTCGCTTCGCTCCTCGCAATGACAGTCGAAGCGAGTTAGCGTCATCACGCCTTCAGGCGGGGAAATATCATGGACCTCAAGAATTTCCGCTTAGAGACCGATTCCGACGGGATCGCGCTCGTCACCTGGGACATGCCCGATCGCTCGATGAACGTCATCACGGTGGAGACGACGGCGGAGCTCGGCAAGGTCGTCGACAAGATCGCCGGCGATCCGGCTATCAAAGGCGTCGTCTTCACTTCCGGCAAGGAGGCTTTCGCCGGCGGCGCCGATCTGACCATGCTGGAGACCGCCGGAGGGGAGTACCGGCGCCTCGCCAAGGCCGAGGGCGAAGAAGCGGCGATGCGCGCCTTCGTCGACAATGTCGGCGGATTATCGCGGACGTACCGAAAGCTCGAAACCTGCGGCAAGCCGGCGGCTTGCGCGATCAACGGCGTCTGCATGGGCGGCGGCTTCGAATTGGCGCTCGCCTGCCACTATCGCGTCATGGCCGACAGCGACAAGGTCAGGGTCGGCCTGCCCGAGATCAAGGTCGGGCTCTTTCCCGGCGGCGGCGGCACGCAGCGCGTCGCCCGGCTGATGCCGACGCAGGACGCCCTGCAAATGCTGTTCAAGGGCGACCAGATCAAGCCGGCCGCCGCCAAGGCGATGGGCCTTGTCCACGAGGTCGCGCCGGCGGGCGAGATCGTTGCGCGCGCAAAGGCTTGGGTCAAAGCCAATCCCAACGCCAAGGCGCCGTGGGACGATCCGAAATTCAAGCTTCCCTCCGGCCGCGTCTTCTCGCCGGGCGGCATGATGGTCTGGCCGCCGGCCAACGCCATCTATCGGCGCGAGACCTACGACAATTATCCGGCGGCCAAGGCGATCCTCGCCAGCGTGTTCGAGGGGCTGCAATTGCCGTTCGACCTCGGCCTGCAGGTTGAGAGCAAGTATTTCGCGAAAATCCTGCTGTCGAAAGAGGCGGCGGCGATGATCCGCTCGCTCTTCCTCTCGAAGAACGAACTCGACAAGGGCGCGCGCCGCCCCGCCGAAGTCCCGCCGAGCAATCTGAAGAGAATCGGCATTCTCGGCGCCGGCTTCATGGGCGCCGGCATCGCCTATGTCAGCGCCAGCGCCGGGCTCGACGTGGTGCTGATCGACCAGACGATCGAGGCCGCCGAGAAGGGCAAGGATCATTCGCAGAAGCTGATTTCGAGCCAGATCGCGAAAGGCCGCGCCAAGAGCGCCGATCGCGACGCGCTGCTGGCGCGGATCACGCCGAGCGCCGATTACGCCGCGCTCAAAGGCTGCGATCTCGTCATCGAGGCGGTGTTCGAGGACCGCGCCGTCAAGGCCGAGGCCACCAAGAAGGC
>DATGLU010000460.1:0-5034 GCA_035294045.1 Roseiarcus sp.
CCGCCGAACAGCGTGTCGAAGTTTCCGTCGCCGGCTTGCAAGGATTGATGCGCGCCGTCGCCTGCGAGGAGCAAGTCATGTCGTCCGTCGCCGGCGATCAGAGTGTCTCTCGCGCCCGATCCGCCCACCAACGTGTCGAAGTCTCCGTCGCCGACTTGCAGGAACTGATGTGCTCCGGAGCCCGCGACGATCAAATCGTTGGCGCCGTCGCCGGCGACCATGCTGTCCATCCCGGAACCGCCGGTAATGGTGTTGGCGCCGTCGCCGGCAAGGACGGTGTCGTTGCCGCTGCTCCCGCTCAAATCCACGGTGTTCTTCTGATCGCCCACCGCGACGCCAATGCTGTTGGACCCTGTCACGGTGACATTGGCGTCAAGATCGATCAGCCATTGAAGGTTTGGATCGCTGGACGTGTCGAAAGCGACCGGGCCAGGCGTATCGACAATGACGACTTGGGCGTCGTCGAAAGGCGGCCCGCCCACATGAAGGCTCACCTTTTTGCCGTTATCAAAATCTCCCAAGCTTGTAAGCGAATTGATGATTTGGCTGATCGTGTCTGCGCTTAGGCCGTCAGATTGAAGGATGTCCTGAAGAGCTCCGGGTCCTACGTACGAACTCATGGAAGCGCCCTCACTTTGAGAGTACAGCAGTATTTTCGACCGAAAAGCTCGATCTCAACAGTAGACTAAGTTTCGTCTTCGAGATGGCCTATCCGCGCTCAGGTCGTATAAGCAGAAATGATTTGCTGAGCGTTTTTTCAATTCATCGTCATAAAAACGTCAAGAGAAGTAGCTGTCAACTCCAAATTCATGCGACCCGTCAGATGTGATTACAATTCGACGTTCATACGAACAAAATGCTACCGAAGCGCAGTGAAAAGTCGACGACTACATAGTGAACGTCTCAACGTTTAATCGAATTGCAGATGAAGTGGACGGCTTCGCGAATGTTCTGTCGATGAGCGTACCGAAGAACTGAAAGATATTTTCAAAAACCGGGGCGAAAAGAGTACAAAAAAATTCCTGGACAATTCCCTGAATTGTGTAAGGCTTCGCGAATATTTCGCTGGGCCGACGCGGGGCGACGAATGGCGCGCGACAAGCAGAGAAAAATACTTGAGATGAAACGCGGTCTGTTTCTCGTCCGGTACGCGGCGGCCGCAGACGAGAACGAGCCGCCAAAGATTACTCTGGCGCCGGACCATGAGTCGCGGGATGCGCTCCAACTTATCGCTCCCCCGGGCGAAACCGAGACGGCGCTGTGGAGACCCGGCGCTTGCTTGGTCTTGCGGGCGATTTCCCCGGGAAGCTTGATCGTCGAGGTCGAACCGCTTTCCGGGAGCCGTTCGGCCTCTTCCACCGTTCGCGTCGAGCCGCTCAGCGTCGGTCGGTTGACGGCGGAAGAAAATACAACCCCTTTGAAAGCCCCTCTCGATCTCGCCGGGTTCGCCCTGATTGGACATGTCGCAGGGAGAGGCGACGTGCGCGTTAAGGCCGACGAATGGCTCGCGGGGCCTGCCGCTCCCGCCCGCATCGAAGGCATCGGCATCGATTGGCGAAGCAAACCGGCCGGCGTGCGCATCCGCTACTCGGTTAGCACGGCCAAGCCGCAAACGATTTCGCAACGGTTGCTGAATGACGGCGAGTTTGCCGGAACACGCGGCAAGGCGCTGCCGCTGACCGCCGTCGCCTTTGAGGTAAACGGCGACGCCGCGCCGGAATTGCAGTTGGCCGTAGAGGCGATATTCCTCGGCTCGCCAACTTCGCGGGCGGTTGGTCGCCGAATATCGCTGACCGGTCCGACCGGGCGCGAGCCTCTCGTCGGCTTGAAAGTGACTGCCGAAAACGCGGGCGTTGCGAGAAACGTCAGGCCGGCGGGGGGCTCGGATGGCGCTGGGCGCGTGCGCGTCTTTCGGGGGCGCCCGAAATCCAGCTCCGCCGAGCCCTCTCCGCGCGAAAAATCCGCGCGCGCCGGCTAGGTACGCCTTGCCGTCAAGATCGTGGTGTTTGGCCAAGGGTTTTCAAATCGAAGAGCCGATGATAGCCGTTGCGAGTTCTACAGTTTGCGTTTCAGAAGCGCTCGATCTGCTCGCTGCGCAGGCTCTCAACCGCGGCGATGCCGAGGCCGCCTTTAAGTTGGCCGACCGGTTCTGCCGCGTCTCTGCGCCGCGCGATGCGCATGCCTACCTCATCCGCAGCGAGGCGCTTAATCGGCTCGGCCACAGACAAGCGGCGCTCTCGGATATCACGCAGGCGCTTTTGCTGGACCCGGAGCATTTGGTCGGCAATCGCTGGCTGCTGCGCTGGGGCGACCGACGGCAACAAGAGCGGGCCGCAGAGACGCTGATCAAAGTCGAGCAGAACTTCGCCGAACTGAAGAAAGCCATGAGCGTTCTGCGCGCTCATCGCCACCGCCGGACGTTCGGCGCCGTGACTGCGCTCGAGACTTCCATAAACGGGTGGGCGGTGTGGCGCGCCGATGCGCCAATCGAGGTGACGGTCAGCGATGAGGAGAACGCTTGGACTGCTTCTTTTCACGGCGATCGAGATCACGCCCTGGCCGCCTTCGGCCATGCCGTAAGTTTCTCGATTACGCGGCGACAATCACGTCGCCACCAGCAGATCACCGTCAGCGCCGGCGGGCGAACGATTTGCTCGACTTTTGCCCCGGCTCAGGCAAGTCCGCCCATAGATTTGAAACCGGAATCGGACGAGGGTCAAGCGCGGCCGGCGGGCGTTACGGTCATCGTTCCGATCTTCGAAGACCTAGCCGCGACAAAAGCGTGCTTAAACTGTCTGCTCAGTGAGCTTGACGCCGACGAGACCAGCAGCGCCATTCTCGTCGATGACGCCACGCCCAATTGGAGGATCAAAGCGCTCCTTCGGCATGTTGGCGAGCATCCTCGCGTCGTCGTTCTGACCAATGCAAGCAATCTGGGATTCGCGGGGGCGATCAACCGCGCTCTTCGCGCCGTTCCAGTGGGAGACGTTGTTCTGCTCAACGCGGACACGATCCCGCCGCGTGGGTTTATCGGGCGCCTCGCCGCCGCGGCGCACTCGTCGCCCGATATCGGCCTTGTCATGCCGCTGTCGAACAATGGCGATCTGGCAAGCTATCCGGTCCCTCAGGAGGTTGCTCCGCTGGGGTCCTCGCGGGCTGTCGGCCGAATCGATCGAATCGCCATGGCGGTCAATGCCGGGCGAATTATCGACATTCCCAACGGCGTCGGCTTTTGCCTGTACATCACGCGCGCCTGTTTGGATAGGCTTGGTTTTCTCTCGGAGTCTTTTGGTCGGGGCTATTTCGAGGATGTCGAATTGTCGTTGCGGGCGCGCGACGAAGGATTCCGCTGTGTTTGCGCTCCTTCGATCTATGTTGGGCATGCCGGCTCGAAATCCTTCAAATCGGAAAGAGGAGCCCTCGTTGCGCGCAACAGCCGGATTTTGCGCTCTCTCTATCCAAAATACGCCATCGAATTCGCGGCCTTCGCGATGATCGATCCGTTGCGGCCGTCTCGGCAGGCGATCGCCTTAAAAAGCGGCGAGGCGAAAAGCGGGACGCGTATCATTGTGAGCGGGGACGGCGCCGTCGGCGAGGTGGCGCGCCGGCGCGCTCAAGATCTTGCCGACGATCAACCCGTCCGTTTGCTCGAAGTGCGCCGGAGCAGCGCAGGCCGCCATGTGTCCATCGTGGACCCAAGCGACCAGGCGTCGCAACCGCTACAGTTTCATTTAAAGTCCGGTACTGAAAGGGCGGCGCTCGGCGAACTGATCGCGGGCGGAGGCGGAGCCCGGGTCGAGCTCTTTGATCCAGCCAGAACGCCGCTCGCGCTCCTAGCCATTTTCAGAGATCTTAGACTCCGGGTCGATATCGCGATCGCGGATGCCGGTCTTCTCGGCCGGGCTAAGGCGGCTTCTCTTCTGACGTCTGCACAGGAAAAAGCGGGCGCTCACGCGTGGGGAAGACGAGACGGGGCGAAAAATTCCATCCCGGAGCCTTGGCGCGAGTTTGCGTCGACAGTCGAAAGCGTCTTCGCGATGGACGAATTCGGACGCGCGTTTGGCGATCATGTTTTTCCAGACCGCGATATCGAGCTTATCGGAAAACCCATCTGCCTTGCCAGGACGCGCTGGGGCCCGATAGGCGCGCCGAACCGATCGCGATCCGTTGGCGTCCTTCCGATCCGGATTGCCCGTCCAGAATTCCACTTGATCAGGGCTATCGCGCGCCGGCTCAGGGCCGTCGATCCGCAAATCACATTCGTCGTGATTGGCGCGACGCTCAACGACGCCGCCTTGATGGCGAGCGACGACCTGCATGTGACCGGCGTCGTAAAAGCGTCCGAGCTTGAAACAGTTGTGGCGCATCATGCGATTGGGCGCTTGTTTCTCTGCCCGACCCAGCCTCTTTTCGGGCACCCGCTCGTTCGGGCGGGATTTGAATGCCCGCAGCCTCTGGCTTATTTCGATTGGTCTTCGGGTGCGGTCAAACCCGTCCGAAGCGATTTGTCTCTCGATCCTGGACTATCTTTGGATGACCTTGTCATCGCGCTCGCAAATTGGATCGGTTCTGATCCTTCAGAAGGAGCACGGTCATCAAGCCGTTTCCAATAACCGAAGAAATCGTGAAGGCGATGCCCCAACCGCGCGCATTGCGCCGGGATCAGCCGCTGCTGACGTCGTTCCGCTGGATGGGCGAGCAATCGTTTTTCGGCTTTGTCGCGGATCTCTCGAATTTAACCAAGAAGTTCGTCGTAGAAATTCTGATCGACGGCTGCCCTGTCAAACTCGTTCGGGCCGATCAGCCGGCGCGCGAGTTGGCGCAAGAAGGGATCGGGGATGGGTGCTATGGATTTGCGGTTTCGCTGCGCCTCGAACTCTTGCGAGATTGCGTCAGCGTTGAGGCGCGTTTAGCCAATCTTGACTCCGTGGTTGGAGCGCCAATACTTCTTGACGAGTATGACGATGAAGCGGAGGCGATCGGCGTTGGCGAAGCGCAATGGCTCGGCGGCGTGCGCTTCGCCGGCTGGATTGA
>DATGLU010000461.1:0-2768 GCA_035294045.1 Roseiarcus sp.
AGCTGGATTTCCCGCCCTTTGCGCCTTAATCCGGGTTGCGCGCCCGCGCCGCGGACTCGTCCCTTCGGCGCCGGCCTGACGGGGAATTCATGACCTATCTGCGCAACGAAGTCTCCATCGTCACCGGCGGGGCAGGCTTCCTCGGCTCGCATCTTTGCGCGCGGCTGCTCAAGGGCGGCCGGCAAGTGCTCTGCATCGACAATTTCTTCACCGGCTCGAAGCGCAACATCGCGGCCCTGCTCGGCGATCCCAATTTCGAGCTGATGCGCCACGACATCACCTTTCCGCTCTATGTCGAGGCGGGACAAATCTACAATTTCGCCTGCCCGGCGAGCCCAGTTCATTATCAGCACGATCCGGTCCAGACGACCAAGACCAGCGTCCATGGCGCGATCAACATGCTCGGGCTCGCCAAAAGGGTCGGCGCGCGCATTCTGCAAGCCTCGACGTCGGAAGTGTACGGCGATCCGGAAGTGCATCCGCAGACCGAGGCCTATTGGGGCCGGGTCAACCCGATCGGCCTGCGCAGTTGCTACGACGAGGGCAAGCGCTGCGCCGAGACCCTGTTCTTCGACTATTACCGGCAGCACAGGCTCGACATCAAGGTCGTGCGCATCTTCAACACGTACGGGCCGAACATGCACCCGAACGACGGGCGCGTGGTCAGCAATTTCATCGTCCAGGCGTTGCGCGGCGAGCCGATCACCGTCTATGGCGACGGCCGCCAGACCCGCTCGTTCTGCTATGTCGACGATCTCATCGACGCGATCGTCAAGATGATGAACGATTCGCCCGCCGGCTTTCCCGGCCCGGTCAATATCGGCAATCCCGGCGAGTATACGATGGTCGAGCTCGCCGAGAAGGTTCTGACTTTGGTCGGCGGCAAGTCGAAGCTCGTCTTCGCGCCCTTGCCGGAAGACGATCCCAAGCAACGCCAGCCCGACATTGCGCTCGCCAAGACAATGCTCGGCTGGTCGCCGAAAGTGCCGCTCGATGACGGCCTCAAGGAGACGGTCGCCTATTTCCGCAAGCTGGTCGCCGCTTGAGCCTCGCAGCCGGCAGCGTCGCAGCCAACGAGCGCCGCTGAATGAAGGAGGCGCGGCCGCGGCGCGTCGCCGTCATCCGGCCCTACGCGGCCTTGCCGTCCGAAGGCGGGGCCAATGACCGTTATGTTAATCTCTGCGAGCAGCTTCTGGCGCTCGGCGCGGCGCCGGAATTCTTCTGTTCGGATTTCGTCCACAATGCCAAGCAAAGGCGGTCGGCCGAGGCGCTCGCGCTCAACCAGCGGCGCCTTTCCTATTTGAGGCAGATCCGCTCTTTCGCCTATCGGCGCAATCTCTCGCTCGCCCGGATCGCCCATGAGGCGTGGTTCGGGCTGAAAGCCATCGTCCGCATCGCCGCGGGCCCGCGGCCGCACGTCGTCCTCGTCGGCGAGCCGCTGTTCCTCGTCGGCTGGCTCGCGCTCCTCTACGGCTTGTGCTTTCGCGTCCCGGTCATCGCCGACGTCATCGATCTTTGGCCGGAAGCGGACACCGCGCCGCTTCGCGGCTGGCGCGGCGGGCTGCGCCGGATGGCCTATGGCGCGCTGATCGCGGCGCGCGGGCTCAGGCTGCGTCGCTACGAAGCCGTTTCGTTCGCCTCGCGCTCCTATGCGCGGCTGCTCGCGCCGCAGGACCCGGCCGCGCCGGTCTTCTATTGGGGCTCGCAACTGGCGCCGCGCCGCCCGCGCAAAGCCGGCGCCGCGCCGATCGTCGCGATCTATGCCGGCTCGCTGGGCCTTGGCTACGACATCGAGACGGCGCTCGCCGCGGCGGCGCTCGTCCGCGGGGCGGACGCGCCGCTGCGCATCGCCATCGCCGGCGACGGGCCGAAGCGCGAGGCGGTGATCCGGGCGGAGCAGGAAGGGCTGGTCGACTATCTCGGCCAATTGAGCGGCGAGGAATTGATCGAAGCGTACGAAAAGGCCGCGATCGGCCTCCTGCCGTACCAAGCCGGCAGCAAAGTCGCTATGCCGATCAAGTTCTTCGATTATCTAAATTTCGGCCTCTATATCGTCTCCAGCCTGGCGATGGAGGCGCAGGACCTTGTCGCCGAAAGAGCAGTCGGCGCCTCGTACCCGCCGGGCGATGCGCAGGGCTTGGCGGATGCGCTCATCGAGGCCGCGAAAGACCGCGATCGCCTGGCGCGCGGCCAGGCCGCCGCAAGGGCGCTGGCGGATGAGTTCGCGGTCGAAACGCAATATCGACGCTTCGCCCGCTTTGTGCTCCTCCCCCGCGCAGCGGGGAAGGGGGACCGCCCGAAGGGCGGTGCAGGGGGCTCCGGCGGATGAGGATAATTCTCAACCGCCGTAGCCCCCTCCACCGCGCTGACGCGCGGTCCCCCTCCCCCGTTCCGCTTCGCGGAACAGGGGAGGATCATGGCAAGGGCAGCGCCTTTTCGACCTCGTCGACGCCGAGCGTCGCGAGGTCGTCGCGCTTGAGCCAGCGCGCGGCCGGCCCGCGGGGCGCGGAGCGCTTCTCGTCGGTATGGGCCGACATCAGCGTCAAGCTCGGCGCGCCGATTTTGGCGGCGAGGAATATCGGCCCGGTATCGTTGCCGATCACTGCCTTGGCGGCGCGCGCCAGGCTCGCCAGCTGGAAGAGATTGGTCCGCCCGCCGAGATCGACCGCGTCGCCGAAACGGGCTTTGATCGCCTCGATCGCCTCGCGATCGGCCTTCGTCCCGGCGAGGGCGACGCGATAGCCGCGCGCCGCAAGGCGCCGGCCGAG
>DATGLU010000462.1:0-3102 GCA_035294045.1 Roseiarcus sp.
TCGGCGTCGCGGATGGCGACGCAATCGCCGCGCGAGAAGGCGCCGTCGATCCGCGTCACGCCGGCCGGCAGCAGGCTCTTACCGCCGCGCAAAGCCTTGACCGCGCCGGCGTCGCAATAGACCGCGCCTTTCATCTCAAGCGAGCCGCCGATCCAGATTTTGCGCGCGGCGAGCGGATTGGACGGCGTCAGGAACCAGGTGCAGCGCCCGCCGCCGGCTATGCGCTCGATCGGATGCTTCACGCGGCCGTCGGCGATCGCCATATGCACGCCGGCGGCGACCGCGATGCGCGCCGCTTCGATCTTGGTGCGCATGCCGCCACGCGAGAGTTCGGACGCCGCGCCGCCGGCCATCGCTTCGATCTCCGGCGTGATCCGCTCGACGACCGGAATGAGCGCGGCCTTGGGATTGACGCTTGGCGGCGCGTCATAGAGCCCGTCAATGTCGGAGAGCAGGATCAGGAGATCGGCGCTGGCCATGGCGGCGACGCGCGCGGCGAGCCGGTCATTGTCGCCATAGCGGATTTCGCTGGTCGCCACCGTGTCGTTCTCGTTGATCACCGGCGCGGCGCGCATCGCCAGCAGACGCGCGATCGTGGCGCGCGCATTGAGGTACCGGCGGCGCTCCTCGGTGTCTTGCAGAGTGACGAGAATCTGCCCGGCGGTGACGCCGCGCGCCGCCAAGGCCTGCGCCCAGGCGCGCGCCAGCGCGATCTGGCCGATCGCCGCCGCCGCCTGGCTGTCCTCGAGCTTCAGCGCGCCTTTCGGCAGGCCGGCGATCGTCCGGCCGAGCGCGATCGCGCCGGATGAGACGACGAGCACGTCCGCGCCGCGCTTATGCAGGCCGGCGAGATCGTCGGCTAGCGCGTCGAGCCAATCCTGCCGCAGCGCGCCCCTGGCCGGATCGACGAGGAGCGAGGAGCCGACCTTGACGACGATGCGGTTGAAGCGGGCGAGGTTGGGCGGGGAGGTCACTGGAGGCTTTGCGCTAGCGGTCGACAGACTGAATGATTGCAGAAAAGAGACAGCGGGAGCTACTTAGGCTCGCCGTGCTCGTCATAGAGCCCGCCGGCATCCCAGGCCACGGTCGGAGGAGCACGGCGTCGCGCCTCAACTACCTTCTTCGTGGCGCTATAATTCACTTCCGCTTCCTCAGACGTCAAACGCCGCCCGCCAAGGACTTGACTGGATTTGAATTCGCGCAAGGCCGAGACCACGATTCGGTTGCGGTCGCGCCGAGCTTTGCTGCAAGATCATGGGCGATCTCATAAGCCTCGTCGTTAGGGATAATGAGTCGTTTGCGACCCGTGGTAGACACCGCGAAGATATAGCTGGAGCGGGGCATTTTGTCGAACGGCAAACACTTTCGCCGAACTCTGTATAATAATTACTATTTTGAGCTGAGTAGCTCATACTGTCCTATACCGCTCAGCCGAGCGGAGTTTATGGAGTCCCACTCGATGCCATCCTCGATCTGCTTACGCGACGTGCCCGGATCGATCGCCTTTCTGCACTTCGCGTCTGTTGTAGCTATGCTCGACAAAGAGGTCTCGGCAAGCCTCAAAGAAATATTGCTCAATGGCCGATTTCTTGTCTTGGCGCCCGAAGGAGTGCGGGCGGAACGACTGAAAGATTTTCAGACCGGCGGCTTGCTGTCTGAAGGCGAATATATGGGTACGTACCAGCCGAAAGACGGAATGCCGTACAGGATGGTTGGCGTACGAGATACCTCGAATGAATTAGTCGAGTTCATTCGAAAAGAAATAGCCGGAGAGGCGGGATATACGATAATCTTGTTTGAGCCTTACTATACCAATCGTACAGGTTCGGATGTTCTAAAGGAATTAAAGTTTCAGATGATAGAAAATATTTCTTTTGGAATGGCGTCTGTAGATGAGCTTGATGCCAATCACTTGGCGAAAGCCATATCGATCTACACGATGCCTTGGTTTTCTCTATTATGTTTGACGCGCGAGAAAAGCTTTAGAAATCTCCGAACGACTCTAAGTGGAGCGCGGATAACTGCCGTGGGGGCTTATGACGGCGAAAGCTACGTTGTTTGGAACAGACAGTGAGAGTAAGTACTTTTTGTCTGGTAAAGCCCTCTACGTGCTAGAAAATTTGCCTTGCTGACGAAAGCGTCTGACCCGCGTCACGCAAAGAGGCGACCATCGTCTCCTTCGCGTATAGTGCAGACGGCCAGCGGACCTCCGCGACGCCGCCGAATCGCGGCGGTGTATACATGGTTGCGTTTGCCGCAAGACCGTCGAAAATGCTAGCGCAAGCCTGACAAAGATCGAGGAGAGAGCCATGCTCCGCGTCGTAGCTTTAATTGCGACCCAGCCCGGACGACGCGAAGAGGTATTAGCCGCCGCCCGCGCCGTCGTGCCGGCGGTGCGCGCCGAGCGTGGTTGTATCGAATATCAGCTCGTCGTCGACGAGGCGGATTTCGGGCCGGTGCAGACCAAGCTCGGCCGCGACGTCTACGCCGTGATCGAGACCTGGGCGGACGCCGAAGCGCTTAAGGCGCATGGCGTCGCGCCGCATATGAAGGCGTTCGGCGCCGCGACCAAGGATTGGATCGCGGGCCGCGTCATCCACGTCCTGACGCCGGCTTGAAGTCGGCGAATAGACCTTGCCGATCATCGGGTTGCGCGAAGGCGGCGAACATTTTCTTCCTTAGCCGCTCCGCCTCGGCTACAATTCGCGCCGTTGCTGAACGCGTGCATGCGGACGGGATGTGGGCGCGGTCGCTGACCGCGCCGCTTCCGCCGCCGCTTTCTGAGGTGAACGGCGCTTCGCGGCCGCCGCGGTCAGCGACCGCGGCTACAAGGCCACCGCGCCAGGAAATTTGCTCCGGTTGCTTTTTTTGCGCTTCAAGCTATTGACATCGCTCAAAACCGCCAAAGAAAGTCTTGGAAAAATTTGGCGGACGCGGGTCGCAAGGATTTTCCAAATTTTCGACGCCTGAATCGGTGGCGGCGAGGACGCTCCAACGTACCTTCTTACCTACGGCGTCCATTCCTCCGCCGGCGCCTGTTCCGCCGCAGCCGCCCGCCCTGCGTAAACGATATCCGCCAAAACCCGGAGCGCCTCTTTCATT
>DATGLU010000463.1:0-10916 GCA_035294045.1 Roseiarcus sp.
AAGCGGATGGCCGGTCGTGATGATATTCACGTTCGGCCCGATCATCACATCGTCCCCAATGTCGAGCCCGCCAAGATCATAGAAGGTGCAGTTCTGATTGACGAAGACATTGCGCCCGACGCGGATTTCGTCCCCGCCCGCAGTATAAAAGGGCGGGATGAGCAGAAAGCTTTCATCCACCTTTTTGCCGATGAGCTGGCTGAACAGGGCGCGAATCTCGTCCGGATCGTCGAACGTCAAGCGGTTCAGCGCTGCGGTGATCGCCATCGCCCGCTTCACGTTCGCCAGCATGGCCGCCGATTCCGGCGTCCTCCTATAGATCGCCTTGACGCCGTCCTCCTGCGACATCCGGAAATTTTCCTCGTTGAGGCGCTGGGCGCATGCGGGGCGTCGGCGCGATTCGCTGAATGTAGCCGCTCGGCGGAACGGCCGGAAACCGCGCAATCTTGAAAATCCACACGAGCGCTGGAGCTTGCCGGCCGACTGTGCCAAACCGCCCGAGACGCAACCATGACAAATCCCATGCCCGACAAGCCGCTCCGCTCCGTTTTTCCCGCAACGTCCGGCGAACCGGCCGACCCGCTGCTCCGCCGCATCGCCGAGGCGCTGGAGCGGCTAGCGCCGCCGCCGCCGGCCGCGCCGGATTTCGCGGCCGCGGAGGCCTTTGTCTGGCATGCCGATCCCGGCCGGCTGGCGCCGGTGCAGAAGGTCAACCGGGTCGAGCTGGCGCTGCTGCGCGGCGTCGACCGGGTGCGCGACGCGCTGGTCGAGAACACCGAGCGCTTCGCCAAGGGCCTGCCCGCCAACAATGCGCTGCTCTGGGGCGCGCGCGGCATGGGCAAGTCGTCGCTGGTCAAGGCCGTTCACGCCGAAATCAACCGGCGCGAGAGCAAAGGCGGGCTCAAGCTGGTCGAAATCCATCGCGAGGACATTGAGAGCCTGCCGGCCCTGATGGTCTTGCTGCGCGACGCGCCGTTCCGCTTTCTCGTCTTCTGCGACGACCTCTCCTTCGACGCGGCCGACACCTCTTATAAATCGCTGAAAGCGGCGCTCGAAGGCGGCATCGAGGGTCGGCCGGCCAATGTGCTGTTCTACGCCACGTCGAACCGCCGCCATCTCCTGCCGCGAGACATGATGGAGAACGAGCGCTCGACCGCGATCAATCCCGGCGAGGCGGTCGAGGAGAAAGTGTCGCTGTCCGACCGTTTCGGCCTGTGGCTCGGCTTCCACCGCTGCAGCCAGGACGAATATCTCGCCATGGTCTTCGGCTATGTCGGCCATTTCAAGCTGCTAGCGCCGGCCGACGAGATCGAGCGCGAGGCGCTCGAATGGGCGACGACCCGCGGCGCCCGCTCAGGACGCACCGCCTGGCAATTCATCCAGGACCTTGCCGGCCGGCTCGGCCAGAGACTCGACGAGTAGAGCCTCAAAGCGCGAGCGGCCGGTTGGGTCGCCTGGTCATGCCCTGGCGGCGGCGCACGCCGGCTCGCCGTGGCGCCGCCACGAAGCGGCGCGCGCCTTGACCTTGAAGCCTTCGGCCGTCGCGGCGAGCGAGGCTTCGATGCGCCGGACGATCAACCCGGTCGCCGCCCTCGCCTCCCGCAGGGCGGCTGCTGTTTCGGGGGTCGCCCGCCGCTTCATCACGATGAAGGCTTGGACCTCGACCCGCCAGGCCTGCTCCAACGCCTGGCCCTCTTGCAGAAGGGCCGCATCGCTGCGCAGCGCGGAGGCCGGCGCCCGATCGTCGCGCTTGGCGTCGAGCCGCGCCATCCGGTCGAGGAACCTGTTCCGGTCGGCGCGATCAAAGCGCAGCGCTAACCTTTGCAGGCTCGAGAGATCCTGGAATTCGGCAGAGAGTGGGATGGCCTTGGTCATGGGTGTTGCCCTCCAGTTAATCTTCAATGCCTGAAATCATGCCTGAGATTTACCTAGCGTCAACTTTAATATTCCGTTACAATGAAGTAAGATGAATAATTTCATCATAAAATCTTTGGCTGTTTATTACAATAATACTTGTGCGCCGGCGCCAAACTTGACTCCTTGCCTAAACCAACGCGCCGCGCCGAGCGCGCGCGATGATTATGCGTCGGAATGTCGCGGTCAGGCGCCGCCGCCGAAGGCGCTATCTTCAACGCGAGCCGGCGCCAAAACGTGCGGGGGAGAGACGGCGATGGCAGGGCGGTTGCTGCTTGCGGCCTTTCTTCTCGCGTCGTCCTCGACGGCCGCGCTTGCCGTCTCGGCTTTCGCGGTCGGCGCGAATGTGTGGGACGGCGTCAAAGGCGGCGCCAGCTATGGCGCGACGGCGGACGCGGCGGCGGCGCAAGCCGAGGCTTTGGACAAATGCAGCCACGCCTCGTCCAAGCCGATCCAATGCCGCGTGATCGCGCTGTTCAGCAATACGTGCTTTGCGATCGCCGCCGACAGTTCTCAACGTACGACCGCCTATGCTTATACCCAAAACCCGAATCTCAAATCGGCGCGCAGCCACGCGACGATCGGCTGCGACAGCCTCGGCGGCTTCAAGTGCCAGGTCCTCTCCAGCTACTGCGACAAGAGCGCCGCCGCGCCGGGCGCGGCGCAGCCGGCGCAAATGCTGCAGCATCCGCCAATGCAGGCGGCCGATCCCGGCGACTGCCAGCAATTCCCGGCGCTGTGCGGCTACAAGCTGTAGCGCGGTCGAACCGCGCGCTCACGGCGTCACAGGTATTTCGCCGCTTCGCGCCGCGCCACGCCCTTCAGTAGAGCGCCATGGTCGTCGAGAAAGCGGCGCACCCGCCGCTTGTCGCGCTTCGAGAGTTCGCGCAGCCACCAGCCGATCGCCTTCTGGATGAACCATTCGGGATCGGCCGCGAGCGTCGCCGCCCAGCCGAGCATCCGTTCCGGATCGCGGCCCTGCTTCGTCCAGGGCAAGGTGAAGACCAAAGCCGCCCGGCGCGTCCAAAGATGACGGCTCCCGACCCAAGTTTCGACAGTGTCGAGCCGGCGCGGATCGGCCAGGAGGCAGCGCGAGCCGACATCGGCGAGATTGTCGGCCACCGCCCAGCCGTCGAGATCGGCCATGCGGGCGCGGACGAAGCGCCACAGGCCGTCGCTCGGCGGAACCGCGTCGCGGGCGAGAATGCGCGCCGCCGCGATTTTCAAGTCCCAAACCGGCTCGCGCCAAAGCCGCGCGCCCAGGCGAAGGAGCTCGCGCGCCGGCGCATCCTTCAGAATCTCGCGGATCGCGCGGTCGATGTCTGGAGCCGCGACGCCCCAATGCTCCCAGATCGACTTTTGGTACCTCTTCTCCTGTTCCGCCCGCGCATGACCGCCGAGGCTGCGTAGGCGATCTGTAAAGAGGACGTACGAGTCGTCCATGTTTCCCTCGATCGCTCAACGCGGCGATTTGACGACGCGACGCGCCGGCCAATTCACCAACAGGACGCCGCCGGCCACAAGGGCGAGCGCGAGGAGAAAGCCAGGCGCCAGAGTCTCGCCGAGCAGGAAATGGCCGGCGAAGACGCCGACGATCGGCGCGACGAAGGTGAAGGCCGCCATGTCGCCGGCGCGGTAGCGGGTCAGCATCCAGAACCAGGCGAGATAGGTCGCGCTCGCCACCCAGAAGGTCTGGTAGATCAGGCTCGCCGCGCCGATCGCCGAGACATGGGCCGGCCACGGCTCGCGGGCGATGCGCGCGGCGATCGTCATCACGATGGCTGAGACGGCGAGCTGATAAAGCAGCACCTTGGTCGGCGGGACGAAGCGCAGCCCGGTCGCCTTGGCCATCACCGTCACCATCGCCCAGGTCGCCGCGCCGAAAATCGCCAGGAGATCGCCGGTGAGCCCCTGCTTGCCGCCTGCCCCCGACAGCGCCACCGCGACGCCCGAAAAGGAGAGCGCCAGGCCGAGCCATTGCAGTAAGCGAAGGCGCTCCTGCGGCAAGAACAGGACGGCGCCGAGCGCGACGAAGAACGGCGCCGAATAGAGAAAGACGATGACGCGCGACGCGCTCGTCCATTGCACGGCGAGGAAGAGCGCGATGAACTCGGCCGCGAAGATCAGGCCGGCCAGCAGCCCCAAAAGCAGCGAGCCGTCGCGGCGAAAAATCTTCGGCTCGCGCCACAAGGCGAAAGCGCCGACCGCGAGGCTCGCGCCGATCGACCGCAACGCGGCTTGCGTGATCGGCGCGAAATCGACAAGCGCGGCCTTGGCGGAAATCTGCTGCAAGCCCCAGCTCGCGCAAAGCACGAGCATGACCGCAACCGCGAAACGATCGAGCGGCTTCGAGCTTTGGACCATGGATAGGGAATCTCGTTTTTCGGTCGCGGAGCGAGGCTACAGCGCCGGCTCGCCGGCAATATAGACCCCTTCGACGTCGAGCTGAGGCGAGAGAATGACGATATCCGCGCTTTTGCCGATTTCGAGGCTGCCGCACAAGGCGGAAACGCCGGCAAGACGCGCGGGCGTCGAAGACGCCATTTGGATAATGTCCGGCAAAGGCGCTTTGGTCGCGCGCGCCATGGTCCGGACCATGACGTCCATGCCGCACATCGAGCTGGCGAGGCTTCCGTCCTCGCCGCGCACCGTCCGGCCGTCGCTGATCACCAAGGTTCCGCCTTGCTTGGGGCCGAAGCGATATTCGCCCGGCGGCGCGTCCATCGCCCGATTCGCGTCGGTGACCAGGCAGAGCCGATGCGGGCCGATCATCCGATAAGCGAAAGCGAGCAATTCGTCCGCGAGGTGCTCGCCGTCGGCGATGACCTCGGTGCTCATGCCCTGGTTGGCGAGCACATATTGCTCCATGCCGGCGCGCATCGGCGTGCCGAAGCGGCCGCGCAGCGACGCGACCGAGCTCATCGCGCACCAGAAATGATCGACATGCCGCATGCCATCGGCATAGGCGCGTTCGAGCTCGGCCCATTCGGCGTTGGAATGGCCGCAGGTGATCAGCAAGCCGCGCCCGCGGGCGAAGCGGTAGAAATCGCCGGCGCCCGGCAGCTCGGCGGCGCAGGTGGCGATGCGCACGATGTCGCGGCTCAAGAAGCGCTCATATTCCTCGCGGTCGGGGTCGCGCCGCCCCGCCGGCGAATGGACGCCGACCTTGTCCGGCGCGAAATACGGGCCATAGAAATGGACGCCGCCGATCCGCGCGCCTTTGTCTCGCGTCCAGGACTCGCGCGCCGTTTCGCAGGCGGTGATCATTGCTTCGAGCTGCGTGCTGGCGCCGGTCGTGGTCGTC
Organism: Roseiarcus sp.; assembly: GCA_035294045.1. GTDB lineage: Bacteria > Pseudomonadota > Alphaproteobacteria > Rhizobiales > Beijerinckiaceae > Roseiarcus. The sequence goes on from DATGLU010000463.1 coordinate 5,219, forward strand.
GGAAAAATGGTGGTCGTTCCGTGGCGCGCATGCGCCCGGTTGACGGCGACGACCGCCTCGACGGAGCCGTCCATATAGTCGGCGTTCGCGCCGCCATGGACATGAATGTCGACGAAGCCGGGCGAGACATAGCGGCCCGAGCAATCGACATGTTCGATGTCGCGCGGCGCCTGGTCCGCCGCGCAAATGTCGATGATGCGGCCGCCGCGGCAGACGAGCGCACTATCGCGCAGAATGCGATCCGGCGAAACGAGATCGCCGATGAAGGCTCGATTGTTCGACATCGCAACATTGCTCCGCTCCGCCGCAAATTATCCGATCGCGGACAGCGCGCAATGCTGATCGCCGCCTCGGTCCGCGCGGGCGCCGTTCGAGCGGCGATGCGCGTTTACAGCCGCTTTGACGGCCTTTATTGTGAGCAAGAATAGTGGGAGGCGCCATGTCGTACGGAGTCGCGCTCAGCGCAATCGCCATAGCGAATATGCTGGCCATCGTCACGCCGGGCCCGGCTTTCCTTCTGGTGACGCGCGCGGCGGCGAGCCAGTCGCGTCTGACCGCGCTGGCCGTCGCCGCCGGCGTCTCAATCGCCGCCGTGCTCTGGGCGGCCGCTGCGGCGTTCGGCGTCGGCCTGGCGATGACGCGCTTCGCCGCAATCTATGGCGCGTTGCAAATCTTAGGCGGAATCTATCTCGTCTGGCTCGGACTCGCGGCCTGGCGGGAGGCCGGCCGCGACGAGCCGATTGATAGAAGGCCGGCGTTCGCCCAACGCGCGACGCGGCTCGACGCGCTGGCCCGCGCCATGTTGGTCGGCGTGTCGCTCACGCTCACCAATCCGAAAGTGGTCGTCTATTTCAGCAGCATTTTCGTCGCCATTCTGCCGGCGGAGGCGCCGCTCGGCGTCCGGTTCGCCGCGCTCGCCGTCGTCGCTGTCGAAGAGATCGCCTGGTTCGCCTTTCTCGCCCTGCTGTTCTCGCAAGCGCGGGTGCAGCGCGCCTATCGCCGAATCCGCGGCGCAGTCGAACAGGCGGTCGGCGCGGTCCTCGTCGCGATGGGCGCGCGCGTCGTCGCGCTGGCGCGACTCTGAGACCCTGGGCCCTTAGCCAAAATAAATGTCCGCCGCGGCGCGCCTCGCGCGTCTCTAAGCCGCTCGCATAACCGACAAGGAGTTCGACGATGAGCGAATTCACCTTCCTATTCCGCGGCCGCGATTATTTCGCCTCGCCCGAGCAGCGGCAGAAGCACACCGAGAAATGGGTCGCCTGGTTCAAGGAGCTCGGCGCCAAGGGCCATATCAAGGACCTCGGCCGGCCGCTGGACGCGGCCGGCAAGGTGGTCGACAAAAAAAGCGTCCATGACGGGCCCTATGCCGAGGCCAAGGACGTGGTCGGCGGCTACACGCTGATCGAGGCCGCCGATCTCAACCAGGCGGTCGAGCTGTCGAAAGGCTGCCCGATCCTCGACCTCGGCGGCTGCGTGGAGGTGCGCCCGGTTCAAGTCCAGAACATGATGTCGCTGAACACGTAAATGGAGCTGAGCGACCATCTTTTCCGCCGCGAGGCGGGACGCATGACCGCCGCCTTGGCGCGAATATTCGGCGTCCACAATCTCGGCCTGGCGGAAGATGTTGTGCAGGAAGCCTTCTGTCGGGCGGCGGAAATCTGGAAATTCCGCGGCGTTCCGGACAATCCGTCCGCCTGGCTGATGGCGACCGCGAAGAATTGCGCGCTCGACGCGCTGCGCCGCCAGCGCACGGCGCGCGCCTATGCGCCCGAGTTCGGCCGCTATCTCGAAAGCGAGTGGACGCGCGCCGCGATCATCGAAGAGCAGTTCGGCGCGAATGCGATCAAGGACGATCTCTTGCGCATGATGTTCTCGTGCTGCCAGCCGCGTCTTTCGGAAGAGGCGCAGATCGCGCTCATTCTCCACATTCTTTGCGGCTTCAGCGTCGGCGAGATCGCCGGCGCCTTCGTCAGCAGCCAGGCGGCGATCGAGAAAAGGATCACGCGGGCTAAGAAAGTCCTCGCTCAATCGAAGAAGCTGTTCGATGTCGCGGCCGCCGCCGAGTTTTCGGCGCGCCTCCCGGCCGTGCAACGCGCGCTCTACCTTTTATTCAATGAGGGGTATCACGGCGCCTGCGCCGAAGCGGCGATCCGCGCCGAGCTTTGCCGTGAGGCGATGCGGCTCACCGCCGAGCTTCTCGTCCACCCGCTGGGCCGGACGCCGGCGAGCTACGCGCTCGCCGCTTTGATGGCGCTGGATGCGGCGCGCCTTGCCGCGCGCGTCGACGAAACCGGCGCGCTGCTCGCGCTCGCCGATCAGGACCGCTCGCAATGGGATCAGCAGCTTATCGGGGAGGGCCTGAAGCTCCTGGAGCTTTCCGCCGCGGGCGACGAGTTGACCCCGTACCATATCGAAGCGGCGATCGCCGCCGCGCATGCGCGCGCCCGCTCGGCCGAGGAAACCGACTGGACGATGATTGTCTCGCTTTACGATTCGCTGATGGCGATCCGCCCCTCTCCGATCGTTGCGCTCAACCGCGCCATCGCCGTCGCCGAAAAGGACGGCCCGGAGTTAGGGCTCGAAGCGATCGCCGCGATCGACGGGCGAGAGCGCCTCGGCGCCTATCCGTTCTATCCCGCCGCGCTCGGCGAGATGGCGCTGCGCCGCGGCGACAAGCCGGCCGCCGCCGCGCATTTCCGCGCCGCGCTCGCGCTCGCCCGCAATCCGATGGAGCGGCTTTTCTTGGAAAAGAGAGTCGAGGCGTGCGGCGGCGAGAAGCGACATCCAATCGCGCCCGCTTGACGCGCCGCCGCGCGAGTTGCTCTTCGAGCGCCTCACTTCGTGTCGAGCGCCAAAACCGGCTCCCATCCAGGGCCGACGCCATCGGCCGCCAAGCGCGACAAGCGCGGCTTGTAGTAGCTTGCGTAGAGGCCTTTCAGATCGTCAGGCGCCAGACCTTCGGCGGCCGCCGCCGCGTTTGCGGCCGCCCCGAAATCTCCCGCCCGGTAGGCGGCGAGGACCTTTTCATGCCGCTCGACGAGACTTTTGAAGGCCGCGCTCTCGGCATAATCGGCGTCGCCGGCTAAAGCATAGACCGCCGTCGCGCGCGTCTTGTTCTTGAGGATCACACGCTCGATTTCCAGCCAGGCGAAGCCAGGCGCCTCCTCGCGCGTCGAGGCGCTCGCGACAATGTCGACGCCGAAGATTTTCGACGCGCCTTCGAGCCGCGAAGCGATGTTCACCTCGTCGCCGATCGCCGAATAGTCGAGCCGCCGCGTCGATCCGAGATTTCCGACGCAGCACTCGCCCGTGTTGAGGCCGACGCCGAATTTCAGATGGCGAACCGACCCGCCCGATTCCAATCCAAGCGCCCAGCGGCGATTGAGCTCGGCGAGCGCGCCACGCATGTCGAGCGCGGCGCGCGCGGCATTGGCGGCGTGCGCGGCGTCGTCCAGCGGCGCGTTCCAGAACGCCATGATCGCGTCGCCCATATATTTGTCGATCGTGCCCATCCGCGCCAAGACGATATCGGTCATCGGCGTCAGATATTCATTCAGGAACGAGGTCAGCTCGATGGCCGTAAAATGTTCCGCGAGGGTGGTGAAGGACCGCAAGTCGCAGAACATCAACGTGAGCCGGCGCTGCTCGCCGCCGAGCTTGATCGCCTCGGGACGATCGGCGAGGCGCTCGACCACCGCCGCCGAGACGAATCGGCCGAACAGCGATCGTATTTCCGTCAATTGCTGGCGTTTTTGCCCGTACAGCGCCAAAGCCCCGGCGAGAAACACGGCGCCTGAGGAAAGGCTGGGCGTGACCGGGTCGAGCAACAGCCCATATTTGACGAAGCCGAGGCCGCTGACCAGGCCAAGCGCGGCGACCGCCAAGGCGCCGAGCAGCGCCGTCGCGAGCGTCGAGATTTTCGGCAACGCCACGACGAGCATGAGCGAAATCAGCGTTCCGGCGAGCAACTCGGCGCCGAAGGCCCAGTCGGGACGCAGCAGGCTCGCGCCATCCAGCATCTGCTCGATCAATTGCGCTTGCGCTTCGACGCCGGGGGTCGACGGATCGAGCGGCGTCGCGACGACGTCGGACAGCATCGCGGCGCTGATGCCGACCACGACGATCTTTCCGGCGAAATCGGAGAAGTCGGCGCCGCTCTCGAACAGTTTCCAGGCAGGCGTGGAGAAGCGGGGATCGGCTTTCGCGAAATAGGCGCGAATATCGCCAGCCGATTGCGTCGGCACGACAAGATCGCCGACCTTGATCGCGACGAGGCCGGAACTCGACGCGAAAGTCTCGTCGGAGGCGGCGGCGGATTTGAGAATATAGGTGGACGCGCCTTGCGCGACCCGCAGCGACTCGATCGCAAAGCTCGGCTGCATATGGCCGTTGACCGTCATGAGCAACGGCACGCGCCGCACGACGCGATCGTCGTCGGCCTGCCAATTCACAAAGCCGACCCCGGCCGCTTTTTTCGCAAGAACGTCCAAAGGCGCGATCAGGCCGGTAAGTTGCGGCAGAGTTTTGCCCGGATCGTCGCCGACGATCGCGAAGCCGCTTTTCGCTGGTACGGGGCCGGCGAGATGACCGTTTATCAAGAGCTCGCCCAGCACGACCGGCCGGCCGGCGATCGCGTCCGCCAGGGCCGCGTCGCCCTCGCTCGCCGCTTCCGGCGCCGTCGTCGTGCTCGCAACGGCGAGAGGCCGCTGCGCCGCGCCGCTCGATTTCACGAAGCCGGACCGGTCGGCCTCCGAAAAGAGAATGTCGAAGCAGATCGCCGCCGGGTGGGCTTGCGAGAGAATTTGGGCGAGACGCGCGACGGCTTGACGCGGCCACGGCCATTGCCCGAGCCGCCGAATGGATTCGTCGTCAATATCAACCGTTCGTACAAGTTCGCTCTCGCGGACGCGCGGGCGCCAGCGCTGGTACTGATCGAAGACGATGTTTTGCAGGTCGGCGCGCGCCGCGGGCAGCATCGCGGCGAGAACCGCCATATCGACATAGACGATGAGGACGGCGGCCAGGTAGAGGCGATAGCCTTTCAGTCGATCCATCGCCGACGCTTCCTCGCGTGTTAGGCGCCAGCGGCGTGGCTGATCGCCGGATTCGACGCGAGCCGAGGCTCAATGGCCGTTGCCGCCTCCGTGGCCATGGCCAGGACCATTGCCGGAGGCGTGGCCGTGTCCGTTTCCATTCCCGTCGCCGTCGCCGTCCCCATCGCCATCGCCATCGCCGTGGCCTGTCGAGCCGCCGCCATTTCCCGGATTGCCCTTTCCGGGGCCGCTATTGCTCGGCCCGCTCGGGCTCGGAGCAGGCCCGGGCGACGGGGCGCTCGGGCCCGGCGAGACGCCGAGACGTCCCGTATTGACGCCGCCCGTCTCGCCCGGACTCGCCGGCGCCTCCATCCCAACCTGGGTGACGGTGACGACCGCCGTCTGACCGGGCGCCGTCAACTCGATGCAATGACGCCCGCCGCGGCGCATACAGACGATGACCGCGCCCTCTTCGAGAAAGACGATCGTTTTTGCGGCTGTCGCATCGATCTTCAGAATCGTGCCGCGCACGCCAAGCGTGGCGGTCGGCGTGGTGATCTTATAGGCCTGCTTGTCGGCGTCGCCGGTCGCGAAGCGCAGAGCGCCCTTGACGAGATTGACGGCGATCGCGCCGCGTCGGCCGGCGCCGCCATAGACGAAACGAT
>DATGLU010000464.1:0-2319 GCA_035294045.1 Roseiarcus sp.
CCGTCGCGCAGATCGACCAGCGCGCGCACCACGGCCAGGATGTCCTCCCGGCGCAGCACGCGCATCGTATCGGGCGCGTCGAGGTCGAGGCGCATATTCATCTTGACGCGACCGACCGAGGAGAGGTCGTAGCGCTCCGGATCGAAGAACAGCGAGTTGAACATCGCCTCGGCGGTCTCGATCGTCGGCGGCTCGCCTGGACGCATCACCCGATAGATGTCGAACAGCGCGTCTTCGCGCGACGAGTTCTTGTCGACCTTCAGCGTGTTGCGGATATACGGCCCGATATTGACATGGTCGATGTCGAGCACCGGCAATTCGGTGAAACCGTGCTCGATGAGCAGATGCAGCGACTTGTCAGTGATCTCGTCGCCGGCCTCGGCGAAGATTTCGCCGGTCGCCGGATCGTAGAGGTCCTCGGCGATGTATTGGCCGTAGAGATCGGCGTCGTCGGCGCGCAGCGCCTTGACGCCCTTTTCAGCGAGAAGCCGCGCCGAGCGCGCGGTGAGCTTCTTGCCGGCTTCGATGACGATTTCGCCGCTGTCGGCGTCGACGAGATCGACCGACGCCTTGGCGCCCTTCATCCGCTCGGCGTCGAAGGGCACGCGCCAATGATCGTGATCGCGCGTATAGACGACCTTCTTGTAGAAGGTCGAAAGAATCTCCTCCCCGTCCATGCCGAGCGCATAGAGCAGCGACGTCACCGGAATCTTGCGGCGACGGTCGATGCGCGCATGGACGATGTCCTTGGCGTCGAATTCGATGTCGAGCCAGGAGCCGCGATAGGGAATGATGCGGGCTGCGAAGAGCAGCTTCCCGGAGGAATGGCTCTTGCCCTTGTCGTGGTCGAAGAACACGCCGGGCGAGCGGTGCATCTGCGAGACGATGACGCGCTCGGTGCCGTTGACGATGAACGTGCCGTTCGAGGTCATGAACGGCATGTCGCCCATATAGACGTCCTGCTCCTTGATGTCCTTAACCGACTTCGCGCCGGTCTCCGGATCGACGTCGAACACGATCAGGCGCAGCGTCACTTTGAGCGGCGCAGCATAGGTCATGCCGCGCTGGCGGCACTCGTCGACATCGTATTTCGGCGCTTCGTATTCGTATTTGACGAATTCGAGCAGAGCGGCGCCGGCAAAATCGGAGATCGGGAAGACCGATTTGAAGACCGCTTGCAATCCTTCGTCCGGCCGGCCGCCTTCAGGCGCGTCGACGATCAGGAATTGGTCGTAGGACGCCTTCTGAACCTCGATGAGGTTCGGCATTTCCGCGACTTCCCTGATATGCCCGAAGAACTTGCGAACACGCTTGCGGCCGGTGAATGTCTGCGTCTGCGCCATGTGGCTCCTCGAACTTGCTTTAGCCGCCAAGCGCTTCGCCTCGCTGGCGGGCCCGCGCGCCGTCGGGATGGGCGCGGGATGGGGCGCTAGCCCCGCGATGATTTACAAAACTCCGATCGCGTCGCCGCCGCGATCCGCCGGCCCCGCCCGTTTGCCGGGTCCTTTAAGGAACGGCTAAACGGCCCCGCGCGGATCGCGCGGGACCGTTCGTTTTTTTGAAAGGCGGGCCCGAAGGCCCGCAACGCCTCACTTGAGTTCGACCTTCGCGCCGGCCTTTTCGAGGGCCGCCTTGATCTTCTCGGCTTCTTCCTTGGCAAGACCTTCCTTGATGGTCTTGGGCGCGCCTTCGACCAGGTCCTTGGCCTCTTTCAGGCCAAGCGAGGTGATGGCGCGGACTTCCTTGATGACTTCGATCTTCTTGTCGCCGGCGGCGGCGAGAACGACCGTGAATTCGGTCTTCTCCTCGGCCGGCGCGGCCGCCGCGCCGCCGCCCGCGGGCGCAGCCGCGACCGCCACGGCGGCGGCGGCCGAAACGCCCCACTTCTCTTCCAAGAGCTTGGCGAGTTCAGCCGCCTCAAGGACGGTCAGGCTCGACAAGTCTTCGACGATCTTTTCCAGATTGGCCATTGATGAGTTCCCTATATGGTTCGAACGATGCGATTTTAAAGAGCCTCGATCAGGCTGCGTCTTTCGCGGCATAAGCCCCGACGACGCGCGCCAGCTTGGCGGCCGGCGCGGTCGTGAGCTGGGCGAGCTTGGTCGCCGGCGCCTGGATGAGGCCGACGATCTTGGCTCTGAGCTCGTCGAGCGAGGGCATGGTGGCCAGAGCCTTCACGCCATCGACATCGAGGGCGGTCTTGCCCATGGCGCCGCCGAGGAGAACGAATTTCTCGTAATCCTTGGCGAAGGCCACGGCGACCTTCGGCGCCGCCACCGGATCGTCCGAATAGGCGATCAGGGCCGGACCCTTCAAAAG
>DATGLU010000465.1:0-14358 GCA_035294045.1 Roseiarcus sp.
CCGGACAGTTCGTCGCCCCGACGCCGCGCATTCGCTTGCCATCGCCGCCCAACTCGCCCAACGTGCCGCCATGACCTCCGCCGCCGCTTCGCCGGCTTTGTCCAGCCGCTACGCGCCGGACGGCCCCTACGCCTTTCGCCGTCTCGCTCTGTCGCTCCTCGTCGCGACCGTCATGGGCGCCGGCATGTGGGCGGTGGTCGTCGTGCTGCCGAAAGTACAAGCCGATTTCGGCGTCGACCGCGAGGGCGCATCCACGCCCTATACGTTCATGATGCTCGGCTTCGCCTTCGGCACGATCGCGCTCGGCCGCCTCGTCGATCGCGCCGGAATCGCCGCGCCGCTGATCATCGCCGGGCTCGCGATCGGCCTCGGCTTCGCCGCGGCTGGCTTCGCGCCCAATCTCGTCGGCTTCGCCGCCGCCCATATCCTGATCGGCGTCGGCACTGGCGCCGGCTTTGCGCCGATGATGGCGGACGTCTCGCACTGGTTCGTCAAACGGCGCGGCATGGCGGTGGTGATCGTCGCCGCCGGCAATTATCTCGCCGGCGCGCTCTGGCCGCTGGCGATGAACATCGCGATGCCGCAGATCGGCTGGCGGTGGACCTATATCGCGCTCGGGATCGTCGTGCTGACGACGGCGATCCCCTGCGCGATGGCGCTGCGCCGCCGCCCGTCCCGCGAGATGATCGCCGCCGCCGAGCAGGCGACCAAAATCGCGCGCGCTGATTCCGGGATTTCCTCACGCCTGCTCATGGTCCTGCTGGCGCTGGCCGGCTTTTCCTGCTGCGCGGCGATGGCCATGCCGCAAGTCCATATCGTCGCCTATTGCGGCGATCTCGGCTATGGCGCGGCGCGCGGCGCCGAGATGCTGTCGCTGATGCTGGCCTTGGGCGTCCTATCGCGGGTCGGCTCCGGCTTCGTCGCCGATGCGATCGGCGGCGCGGCGACCTTGCTGATCGGCTCGTTCATGCAATGCGTCGCGCTGCTGCTCTATCTCTATTTCGACGGGCTGGCGTCGCTCTATGTCGTGTCGGCGATTTTCGGCCTGTTCCAAGGCGGCATCGTGCCAATGTACGCGGTGATCATCCGCGAATTGCTGCCGCCGCGCGAGGCCGGCGCCAAGATCAGCCTCGTCGTCGCGGCGACGATATTCGGCATGGCGTTTGGCGGCTATTTCTCCGGCGTCATCTTCGACTGGACCGCCTCCTACAAGATGGCGTTCCTCAACGGCGTCGGCTGGAACGCTTTCAATCTCGCCGTGGTCGGCTGGCTCTATTGGCGCCGGCAGAAGGCGCAGCCCGGGCCGCGGGTTTTGCACGCGGCGTAGCGGCGCTGTCATTCCCGCGAAAGCGGGAATCCAGCGCGGCCCATCCTGCAAGCGCGGCGGCTTTCTGGATTCCCGCTTGCGCGGGAATGACAGCGGCGTACCTACTTCCTTTCGATCAGCCGGCGCGCGTCGTCGCGCAGCGCCTTGCGGCTGTCGTCGCGCGAATAGAGCATGTGGCCGCCGGGATAGACTTTCAGGACGAGCCGGCCGGGCGCGCCGTAATCGGGAATCTGGTCGAGGACGAGCGCAGTCCCGAGATAGGGCGTCTGGATATCGGTGAGGCCATGGGCGATGAGCACGCGGAAATGCGGGTCGAGCGCCAACATGTTCTTGAGCGCGTCGACCGATTCGGGCGGCGAAAGGCCTGAGCCCCAATTCCAGGCATGGCTGACGGCGCGGTTGAGGAGTTCGTAGCGATCGTCCGTTTTCCAATTCAACCGGCTGCTATAGAGATCCATCGCCGCGCTGGAGAAGGGCGCGACGAAGCCGTCCGCCACAGGATCGAGCCAGTGGTCGATATAGCGGGTCGGCGACGGATCATAGGCCGTGATCGTCGCGTCGTAGAAAGCCGTGACTTTTCCCTCGGCGCGATCGAATTCGCGCTGGAAGGCGGTCTTGCCGATCCGGCCGCCGAGCCGCCGGACCAGATCGGGATCGAGGCCGGTCAATTCGGTCACGCGCTGAACCATGCGGGCGACCGCGGCCTTGTCGTTCGGGCCGCGCAGCAGGTCGAGCAAATAATCGCCGCGCGCGTAGCGCTCGACATCGGCGACATCCTCCCGCGTCACCTTCCCCTTGCGCTCGCGGAACGCGGCCGCATAGGACGGCAGCCGCGTCATCACGGACAGAATGTCATTGCCGCTGAACGTGAGAACCGGCGAGATCAGCACCAGGCCGTCGACGCCGACCCCCTGCCTGGTCGCCAATTCCTCGGCAAGGCGCGGGCCGCGAAAGCCGCCATAGCTCTCGCCAAGAATGAATTTCGGCGATTGCAGGCGGTGATGGTCGGCGAGCCAGCGGCGCACGACTACCGCGAGCGCTTCGATGTCGCCGTCCACCGACCAGAATTTCTTGCGCTCGTCCTCGCTCGCGCCGAGGAGCTTGCTGTAACCCGTGCCGGGCGGATCGATGAAGACGAGATCGCTAAAGCCGAGCCACGTCTCGTCATTGTCGACGAGAGTCGGCGTCGACGAGGCGGCGAGATCGTTCATCGGCAATCGCCAGGGCCCGACCGCGCCAAGCTGCAGCCAGGCCGAGCCCGCGCCGGGGCCGCCATTGAAGGCGAAGGTCACCGGCCTTGCGCCGGGATCGACGCCGTCGAGCAGATAGGCGGTCGTGACGATATCGGCTTGCGGCGCGCCTTTGTCGTCGCTCAGGCGGATGACATTGACGCTCGCCTTGAAGTTGAGCACGCGCCCGGAAAGGTTGAGCGTATGGGCGCTGGTCGCGTCGGCCGGCAAGGGCTTGGCGCTCTCGGCGGATTTCGCCGCTCGCGCGGCCGGCGCGCCGGCAGGCGGCTCGTCCGCAGCGACAGCGGCTCCGCTCGCCGCCAATGCGAGAGCGAGCGCGAGCAAGCGCAACAGAGCGGCCATCCGATCCTCCTTCGTCCCGGCGGAGAATAGTCCCTCAAGGTGGAAAAAGACGAGCCCCGCGCGGGCAGGCGCGAATGCGCCGCTAAGTCTCTGAACGGAAAGGTCTTAGCGCTTGATCGCCGAGAAGTGATCGCGCCCTGCGCGCCGGCGTGAACCTTCCCAAGCGGCCGATCATTTATCCGCCACGATGAAATGGAGAGAAGTCATGCTCGCCCGCTCAGCGTGCGCCGCCTCGTCTCTCGGTTTGTTCCTCGCCTTCGCGGCGGCGCCGGCCTTTGCCCATGAAGCCGGCGGAATGGAGGCGCGGACGGTGATCCAACGCCAGCTCGACGCCTTTAAACGCAACGACGCCGCCGGCGCTTTTGCCCTCGCCTCGCCGGGGCTGAAAGAGACTTACTCTGACCCCCGGCACTTCATGGAGTCGGTGCGCTCCGGCGAGACGCCGTTCTTTAAGCGGCGGATGATCGAATATCACGACTTCGCCGCCGCCGGGAACGACGCGGCGCAGAGCGTCGTGATGGTCGACGATGACAGTTACGTCTGGACGGTCGTCTATAAGCTGACCCGCCAGCCCGACGGGTCCTGGCTGATCGATGGCGTCGTCCTGGTCAAGTCGGGCGCTTTGGACGCCTGACGGCTTGCTCTTTGGAGCCTGAGCGGCGGCGCCGAGCGCCGCCGCTGCGTTTCAAGGATGTTGCTTCTCCGGCTTTCCATCGGCCGGACGCGGATGTCCGCCAGGACGCCCGCCCGGCGCGCCGCCGCCCGGATGGAAATTCGGATGAATGGTCGCGCCGCTTTGCCCGCCGCCCGGATGCATGAAGGGCGCGGGATGGGCCGGCGCGGAATGGAGGTCCGGATGGCGGAATTCCGGGCGCGAGCCCGGGTGAAATTCGGGATGGCCGCCGGGCTGGAATTGCGGGCGCTGGCTCGGACGAAATTCAGGATGCGCGCCGGGACGGAATTCGCGATGGCGGCCGCCCGAAAAGGCGCCAGGCGGATGACCATCGTGGCGATGGCGCCGCCAGCCATGCCAGCCCTCGCCGCCGCCATAGCCGTGGCCGCGCCGAAACTGGTAGCCGACAATATAAAAGCCTGGGCCATTCCAGCCGTCGTCGTACCATTCGTAGTTATCGCCGTTGTAGAAGAACGTCTCCTCGCCCATACCCGGCGGCGGTTCGCCGGCCGCCGGCGGCCCGCTCTCGGCATATTGCAGGACGCCGTCAATATTCACGATGTCGGGGATTTCGATCGAGCTCGGCGCGTAGGCGCCGTCGCCGCGCCGGCACAAGGCCGAGAGCACGTCGCCATCGACGCGGATGTTTCGGCAGCTATTCTGGAACGAGCTGCGGTCGCCGGTAAATTGCAGCACGCCGTCAATATTCGCGATTCCGGGGATTTCGATCGCGGTCCGGGTGAAGACGCCGTTCTGTCCGCGGCAATCGGCGGAGAGGATGTCGCCGGAGACGAAGATGTGAACGCAGCTATTCTGGAACGTGCTGGCGCTTTGAGCCGCGGCCGGCGTCGCCGCGGCCGCCGAAAGCAGCAAAGCGCAAGCCAGCAAGCGAAAAAGCGGCGGCTTCGACGTTAAGAGCGGAATTTGTACTTGGGGTGTTCCACCTTCGCAAACCGTCCGCGCATTTTCCATCTTTTCTCGCTCCGTCTTTGACTCGAACTCGCGACGACATATCCGCCGTTTTCGCCGCCGGCCTTAGTTTCGCAAACCCCAAATTTACGCGATCCGCGATGCGGCGAAAAGCGCTCGCGCGGAGCGCCGTTCCCGTGTGAACGCCGCCTGGCCCGACTTGCCTGACGGCGGGCCGCCTGCAATCATTGCGCGGGTTGCGTCCTATTGCGATCTCGGAAGGAAAATATCCTTGACGGCGGAATCTTCGCGGCGCGGAGCAGGCCTGCTCGGCGATCCAACGATCCGCGCCTTTCTTTACCAAGCGCTGCTCGTCGCCTTTCTCGTCGGCCTCGTCTTCGCGGCGGCGCGAAACGCCTATGTCAATATGGAGGCGCGCGGCATTCCGCTCGGCTTCAGTTTCTGGGACCAGACCGCAGGCTTCGACATCAATCAGACGCTCATCCCCTATACGGCGCTCTCCACCTACGGTCGCGCCTTTTGGGTCGGCCTGGTCAACACCGCCCTCGTCGCGGTCTTGGGCATCGCCCTCGCGACGCCGCTCGGTTTCCTGGTCGGCGTCGCCCGCCTCTCGCCCAATTGGATTTTGGCCAAGGCGGCGATGATCTATGTCGAACTGATGCGCAACACGCCGCTGCTCTTGCAGTTGCTGTTTTGGTACAATGCGGTGCTGAAGACGCTGCCGGGTCCCCGCCAGTCGCTCTCGCTTTGGGGAGCGGTCTTCCTCAACAATCGCGGCCTCTATCTGCCTGATCCGAAATTCGCCGCCGGCGCCGATTGGATTTTGGCCGCGCTGGCCATCGGGATCGCCGCCAGCATCGGCGTGGCGCTTTGGGCGCGGGCGCGCCAGGCGAAAACCGGCGCGCAAGCGCCCGTCACGTGGATCGCGCTCGCGCTGACGCTCGGCGCGCCGACCGCCGCTTATTTCGCCGCGGGCGAGCCGATCCATTTCGAACTCGCGCGCCTTTCCGGGTTCAACTTGCGCGGCGGGCTGCAGCTCTATCCGGAATTCGCCGCCCTGGTTTTCGGCCTGGTCACCTATACCGCGGGGTTCATCGCCGAAATCGTCCGCGCCGGCGTGCTGGCCGTCTCGAAAGGCCAGAGCGAGGCGGCATCCGCGCTTGGCCTCAGCCGAGGCGCGACTTTGAAGCTGGTCGTCGTGCCGCAGGCGATGCGCCTGATCACGCCGCCCTTGACCAGCCAATATTTGAACATCGTCAAGAACTCCTCGCTTGCGGTCTTCATCGGCTATCCCGATCTCGTGCAGATTTTCGCCGGCACGGTGCTGAACCAAACCCAGGCGGCCGTCCAGGTCATGGCGATCACAATGGCGGTCTATCTGGCGATTTCGCTCGCCGTCTCGCTCGCTTTGAACCTCTATGGCGCGCGCAACGCGCTGAAGGAGCGCTGACATGGCGGCCGCCGCGCCTTTTGTGCGAACCGCGCCCGAACCGATCCTGCCGGCGCCGATTTTCGACCGCGGCGCGCTCGCCTGGATGCGCGAAAATCTTTTCTCGAACGCATGGTCGAGCCTTTTGACGATTGCGCTGATTGCGCTGGCCGTTTGGGTCCTTCCCGACCTTGTCGCCTGGGCGACGGCGAAGGCGGTGTGGGCGGCGAGCGACGGCGGCCCTTGCCGCGCGCATCAGGACGGCGCGTGCTGGGCCTTTGTCGGCCGTAAATTCGATTACTTTAGCTATGGCTCCTATCCGGTGGACCAACGCTGGCGGGTCGACGCGACAGAGGCCGCGGGCGCTGTCCTCATCGCCTGGCTGCTCTGGCCGCGCGCGCCGCGCCGCGGCCTCGGCGTGTTCCTGTTCTTCGTCGTCTATCCGGTCGCCGCCTTCGTCCTGCTGCGCGGCTCGCGCTGGTTCGGCTTGCCGATCGTCGACACGGCGCTTTGGGGCGGTATTTTCGTCTCGCTGCTCACCGCCCTGGTTGGCATCGTCTTCTCGCTGCCGCTCGGAGTGCTGTTGGCGCTCGGCCGCCGCTCGCGCCTGCCGATCGTGAAAGCGGCGAGCGTCATCTATATCGAGACGATGCGCGGCGTGCCGTTCATCACTGTTCTGTTCATGGCCAACAATATGCTGCCGCTCTTTCTCCCGGAGGCGTGGGCGCCGGATCGCCTGTTGCGGCCGCTGGTCGGGACTGCGTTGTTCGCGGCGGCCTATCTCGCCGAAGAGGTGCGCGGCGGCTTGCAGTCGATCCCTAAGAGCCAGTTCGAAGGAGCCATGGCGATCGGGCTCAACTACCGGCTGATGATGGGGCTGATCATCCTGCCGCAAGCTCTCACCCTGGTCATACCGGGCATCGTCAACAACTTCATCGGGCTCTTCAAGGACACGACGCTCATTTCCGCCGTCGGCACGCTCGACTTCCTCGAAACCGTCCAGAATGCGGCTAAGGACCCGGTTTGGATCGGGCCGACGATCGCGCCGACCGGCTACGTTTTCGCCGCGATATTCTATTTCGCTTTCTGTTTCGGCATGTCGCGCTACTCGCTGGCCATGGAGCGCCGGCTCGCCGCGGGACGGAGAGGGTGATGAGCGAAGCGGAGGCGACGTCGGCGGCTTCTTCGCGCGCGGCGATCGAGATGATCGGCGTGCATAAATGGTACGGCGCGTTTCATGTGCTGCGCAACATCAACCTTTCTGTCGGCCGCGGCGAGCGCATCGTGGTTTGCGGCCCGTCGGGATCGGGCAAGTCGACGCTCATTCGCTGCATCAATCGGCTCGAAGAGCATCAGCGTGGCCAGATCATCGTCGACGGAATCGAATTGACCCGCGACATCAAGCGAATCGAGGATGTGCGGCGCGATGTCGGCATGGTCTTCCAATCGTTCAATCTCTTTCCGCATTTGACCATTCTCGAAAACTGCACATTGGCGCCGATCTGGGTCAAGCGCATGCCGAAGGAGGAGGCGGAAGACCTGGCGATGGCGCTGCTGGCGCGCGTAAAGATTCCCGAACAGGCGAACAAATATCCGGGCCAGCTTTCCGGCGGCCAGCAGCAGCGCGTCGCCATCGCCCGGGCCTTGTGCATGAGCCCGAAAATCATGCTGTTCGACGAGCCGACTTCGGCGCTCGATCCGGAAATGGTCAAGGAGGTTCTCGACACGATGGTCGGTCTCGCCCAGGACGGCATGACGATGATCGTCGTTACCCACGAAATGGGTTTTGCGCGCCAGGTCGCGAACCGGATCGTGTTCATGGACAATGGCGAAATCGTCGAGATCAATGCGCCCGCCGAGTTTTTCGCTCATCCCCGCCATGAGCGCACGCGGCTCTTCTTGAGCCAGATTCTACGCTGAGTTTGGGAAGGCTTTGGCCATCGCGTTTCATGGCGTATAGTCGCCGCCTCGAAAAGGAGGAGACGCAGATGACCTTCCTCGCAACGCGGCGCATCGCTCTCGGCGCAATTCTCGTCGCAGGCTTCGCTTTGGCGGGTCCGGCGCAAGCGGCCCCGGTTTCCTTCACGGTCGATCTCACCGGGGCCGCCCAAGTTCCGCCGGTGCAGACATCGGGTCACGGCAAGGCGGATCTGACTTACGACGCCGCCAAACGGATCGTCACCTGGTCGATCACGTTCGAAAATCTCTCCAGCGCGCCGACCATGGCGCATTTCCATGGGCCCGCCGCGGCGGGCCAGAATGCGTCGGTCACGGTCTGGCTGACCAAGAAGGGCGGCGCGGTGACGAGCCCGATCAAGGGCGAGGCGACTTTGACGCCCGAACAGGCGTCGCAATTCGCCGCCGGGCAATGGTACATCAATGTCCATACCAAGGATCACCCGGCCGGCGAAATTCGCGGCCAGGTCACGCCGCCCAAAGGCTAAGCCGTTCAGAGAAACCGGACGAGCGCGGCGGTCGCGCAAGCGCTTGCCGCGAGGAGAATGACGGCGCGTCCTGCGCCGGCCGGAAACGGCGGCATCGCATCGGCCGGCGCGCGGGCGCGGCCGGTGATCATCGGCGCGACGAGGTTGCGGCCTTTCGCGGCGTAGGCGGCGACCGCAAGCACATGGAGCGCGGCGGCTGCGAGCAGCGCGTCCCAAAGAAAGTCGTCATGCAGGGCGGCAATGGCGTTGGCGACCGCGGCCGGGACGAACTCGGTCAATGGTCCCTCGTCGGCGATGTCGTTGTCGACATAAAGACCGGTCAGAGCCTGGCCAAGCATCAAAGCGAGGAGCAGCAACACCATCCAGCCGCCGGCCGGATTATGACCGATATGCCGCTCCGGCGCGCCGCGTAGCGCCCGGCGGAGGTAGCGGAGCGCAGCCTTTGGCGGCGCGACGAAACTTCTGAAGCGCGCGGTCTCGCCGCCGAAACATCCCCACAGCAAGCGAAACAGCAGAAGGGCGAGCAAGGCGTAGCCCGCGCGTGCGTGCCAGACCATCCAGTCGAGCCGCCAGGTCGCATAGGCCGCTGCGATCAGGCCGACCGCCAGCCAGTGAAAGAGTCGCGTCGGCAAATCCCAGACCGGGACCAGCCGGTCGCCGCGCTGATCGCTCTGCTCGGCCGAGGCGTTGTTCGAAGGCTGGTTCATTTTCTGGCGGGGCCGTTCGCGAGCGGCCGTTTTAGGCCGGGCGCGAATGCGGCGCGCGGCTGCGACCCTTTGGCCGGCGACAGGCAATCGGCGCGTCCGTGACCTTGGCGCGCTTGCGCGCTATTGTCGCCGCGCTTGGCCAGAGCCGGCCTTCCGCTAATCGGGGCGATCCGCATGAACATGACGCGCCATCCCAATTCCGTCGCCGCGCGCGACATCGCCTATTATTTCCACCCCGCCACCAATGCGCGGCGCCATGAAACGATCGGCCCGATGATCATCGACCGAGGCGAGGGCGTCTTCGTCTATGACGATCAGGGCAAGGACTATATCGAAGGCTTGGCGGGCCTGTGGAGCGTCGCGGTCGGCTTCGGCGAGGAGCGTTTGGTCAAAGCCGCGGCCGATCAGATGCGCAAGCTGCCCTATTATCACTCCTTTTCGCATAAATCGCATCCCGCCGCGATCGCGCTCGCCGAGCGCCTGGTCAAGATGGCGCCGGGCCATCTCGCCAAGGCGCATTTCACCTCGTCCGGCTCGGAGGCGAACGATTTCGTCATCAAGCTGATCTGGTACTACAACAACGCGCTCGGCCGGCCGCAGAAGAAGAAATTCATCGCCCGCCAGCGCGGCTATCATGGCGTCTCGATCGCCTCGGCGAGCCTGACCGGGCTTCCGGCCTTTCAGCGCGATTTCGACCTGCCGCTTTCTTTCGCGCGGCATGTGTCGACGCCGCATTTCTGGCGCGCCGCCAAGCCGGGCGAGAGCGAAGAGGATTTCGCGACTCGCCTCGCCGCCGAGCTCGAAGAAACGATCCAGCGCGAGGGGCCGGAAACCGTCGCCGCCTTTATCGGCGAGCCGGTCATGGGCGCGGGCGGCGTAATTCCGCCGCCCAGGACCTATTGGGAAAAAGTACAAGCGGTGTGCCGCCGCCATGACGTGCTGGTCGTCGCCGACGAAGTCATCACCGGCTTCGGCCGCACCGGGCGGATGTTCGGCTGCGAGACTTACGCGATCCAGCCCGATGTCCTCGTCGTCTCGAAGGCGCTGACTTCGTCCTATATGCCGCTCTCGGCGGTGGTCTTCAGCGAGCGCATCTACCAGGCGGTCGCCGACAACACCGCCAAGCTCGGCGTCTTCGCGCATGGCTTCACCGCGAGCGGCCATCCGGTGGCGACGGCCGTGGCGCTGGAGAATCTCGACATCATCGAAGAGAAGGGGCTGGTCGCCAACGCGGCGAATCTCAGCCCGCAGTTTCTCAAGCGGCTGAGAGAATTCGTCGATCATCCCTATATCGGCGAAGCGCGCGGCGTCGGCCTGATCGGCGCGCTCGAATTCGTCGCCGACAAGCAAAGCAAAGCGGGCTTCGCGCAAGCCGGCGCTGTCGGCGCCAAGCTCGGCGAGCTGTGCCACGAAGAAGGGCTGATCATTCGCGCCATCGGCGACACCATCGCTTTCTGCCCGCCGCTGATCATTACGGCGGGCGAGATCGATGAAATGTTCGCCCGCTTCGGAAGAGCGATGAAACGCTTGCCGGACGATTTCGCCAAGGCGGCCTGAAGCGGCGCTCAGGCCGCGCGCGCTTCGGGCGGCGCTTTCTCGGCCGCCCGGCGCGCGCCGTCGCTCGGCCAGCGGCCGACCCGATCGCCGCGCATATGCTCGGCGAGCGCCGCGAGATAGGCTTCGCGCGTCATCGGCGCGAAGGCTTCGCCGCAGAGCGAGGCGGCCCCGGCGCCGCATTCGATCAACGCGAAATCCCAGTCGCCGAGGCATTGCGCGAGGCGCGCTAAGCCGGCTTTGACGGCTTCCGGCCGCCGCGCAAAGACCCGCTCCAGCACGAAAACGCGGCCGACCGCGACGCCATAGCCGCCCGCGATCAGGCGCCCCCGCGCGTCGCGCGCCTCGAACGTATGGGCGTAGCCGGCGTCGAAAAGATCGGCCCAGGCATTGGCGAGGCGCTCGGGACAGAGGCTCGCGCCGTCGCTGCGATTGGCGCTGGCCGCCAGGATGGAATCGACATCGCGGTCGAACGTGACGATCAGCCGCGCCTGGCCGCCGCCGCTGAGCAGCGGATTTTCCGCCAGCGCCGCCGGCTCGGCGACGAGCCGGGTCGGCGACGAATGCCAGGCGATCGGGCCGAGCCGGGCGCTCGGCGACAGGCCGCGGCTATAGGCTTCGATCATGGTCGCGGCGGAAAGATCGGGCGCGAGTCCGGCGAGGCCGCTCTCCCCGGGCAAGACGCGCCGCGGATCGGGCAGGGCGGCGCTGCGCATGAAGCGGTCGCGCAGCAGCAGGTCCAGAGTGGGCGGCAAGCTGGCGACCTGGCGGGGGCGCAACAGGTTGAACAGGACGATGACGAAGCGGCGCAGGCCGGCCGGCACGCTCTCGCGCAGGATTTCGAGCCGCCGCCGGCGTCGCGCCGCCGGGGGCGGGGCCGGCTCGGGCTCGATCCCTTCGGAGAAAAGGCTGGCTATGTCGTTGAGCTCGGCCCGGGTCAGCATGGAATAAGCGCTCCGCCAAGCCGGCGGATGGGGCCGGCTTAGCGCAACTCTAGGCGCCGAGGGGTTTGGCTCGGCTCAATTCAATCGTTCAAAGGCTGGTTAATTCCCGTTCACTTTGGCGAGGGCGCCGCCGCGGTTGCGACTCTTTGCGGTTTTGCCTAAGCGATCCTTTTCAGGACGGAGCCGCCATGACCGCTGAGACCCAGCAAAAGCCGGAAACCGCCGCAGCGCCAGCCGCCGCTCACGACAAGGCGCTGATCGTCGATTTCGGCAGCCAGGTCACTCAATTGATCGCCCGCCGGGTCCGCGAGGCCGGGGTTTATTGCGAGATCGCGCCGTTCCAGAACGCCGAACGGGCCTTCGCCGAACTCAAGCCCAAGGCGGTGATCCTGTCCGGCGGCCCGGCCTCGGTGCCGGACGAAGGCTCGCCGCGCGCGCCCGATTCCATCTTCGCCTCAGGCGTGCCGGTGCTCGGCATTTGCTATGGCCAGATGACCATGGCGGCGCAGCTCGGCGGCGCCGTCGAGAGCGGCCATCACCGCGAGTTCGGCCGCGCCGACCTCAAAGTCGCCGCGCAAAGTCCGCTGCTTGACGGCGTATGGACGGCGGGCTCCGAACATCCGGTCTGGATGAGCCATGGCGACCGGATCGTGAGGCTCCCGGAAGGCTTCACGACGGTCGGCGTCTCCGCCAACGCGCCGCATGCGCTGATCGCCGACGAGAAGCGCCGCTATTACGGCTTGATGTTCCATCCGGAAGTCGTCCATACGCCGGACGGCGCCAAGCTCATCGCCAATTTCGTCCACAAGATCGCCGGGCTCAAAAGCGATTGGACGATGGCCGCGTTCCGCGCCGAGGCGCGCGAGGCGATCCGCCGCCAAGTCGGCAGGGGGCGGGTCATCTGCGCGCTGTCGGGCGGCGTCGATTCCGCCGTCGCGGCGGTGCTGATCCACGAGGCGATCGGCGAGCAATTGACCTGCGTCCTGGTCGATCACGGCTTGATGCGGCTGGGCGAGGCGCAGGAGGTCGTGCGCCTGTTCCGCGACCATTACAACATTCCGCTTCATCACGTTCAGGCCGACGCAACCTTTCTCAAAGCGCTGAGCGGCGTCGAGGAGCCGGAGCAAAAGCGCAAGACGATCGGCAAATTGTTCATCGACGTCTTCGAAGCGGAGGCGAAGAAAATCGCCGCCGACGGGCGCGGCGAGGTGGAGTTTCTGGCGCAGGGGACGTTGTACCCGGATGTCATCGAGAGCGTCTCCTTTTCCGGCGGCCCCTCGGTGACGATCAAGTCGCATCACAATGTCGGCGGCCTGCCTGAGCGGATGAAGATGAAGCTGGTTGAGCCGCTGCGCGAGCTCTTCAAGGACGAGGTGCGCGCGCTCGGCCGCGAGCTTGGCTTGCCGGACGCGTTCGTCGGCCGCCATCCCTTTCCCGGGCCAGGCCTCGCCATACGCTGCCCCGGCGTGGCGACGCCAGAGAAGCTCGACTTGCTGAGGAAGGCGGACGCGATCTATCTCGACGAGATTCGCAAGGCGGGTTTGTACGATAAAATCTGGCAGGCTTTCGCCGTGCTGCTTCCCGTCCGCACCGTCGGCGTGATGGGCGACGGCCGCACCTACGACCATGTCTGCGCGCTGCGCGCAGTCACCTCCTCCGACGGCATGACCGCCGACTTCTTCCCCTTCGACATGAATTTCCTCGGCCGCGCCGCGACGCGGATCATCAACGAGGTTCGCGGGATCAACCGCGTGGTCTACGACGTGACGAGCAAGCCGCCGGGGACGATCGAGTGGGAGTGAGAGGCGACGCGTAGCTCGGATGCTCCCGAGGGAGTAGACGCCTTTTCGTGAAGTGCCTTCTTGGCGCCAATGTGCTGAGCGACTTCGCGCGCGGCGAACCGGCCGTGATGGCGCGGCTTCGTCAGGAAGCGCCGATGCAATCGGCCGGCGCAGTGATCACGGAGAGGAAAGTAGAGTACGGGCTGCGCGCAATGAGCCTTGCGGCGCGCGTGCGCGAAGCTATGCGGACGGTGTTTGCCGCGGAGTGATATTCGAACCTGCGGGTAGGCGCCGATTGAATGAAAGTGCAGGCGCCCAGGAGAGCGCAGTCCGTCATTGTTGGAACGCTGGCCCATGGGCGCCGAGCGGAGAGGTTGTCAAGGGCGGCTCGCGACAAGTCGCGAGCCGCCGCCGAAGGCGGTGCTTCGCATCCTTGACAACCTCTCCGCTCGGCGCAGTTGGCTTGGCGTTCCAACAATGACGGACTGCGCTCCGCCGTGTTCTTTTCGCGCAGAGTCAGGCGAAAGCGCATGAGCCGTCATTGCGAGGAGCGAAGCGACGAAGATCGCTTGCTTGCGACCGGAGTCGATCTTGTCTCGGAATTTTTGAACGACTTTTCGAAGCCGACGCTTAGCCGCCAGGCTTCACGCCGCGCCCGCGCGCCGTCGTCGCCGCCGCGGCGCATGGTTAGGCGCCAGGAAATGGCTGAGATCCGACCTCGGTGTCCTACTATATCGTCATGAATTAAAGCCAAGATTTCAATGGGTTACTGTCCATAAGCAAGGTGCGCAGCAGACACGAAAATTTTGTTTTTCAGAAATTTAGACTGGACGCCCAGATTTGTTCCTGATATGTTCTATCCCGAATAGACGGGGCAAGAACCTTGATCCACGAATTTCGCCTATCGCAGCGTGGAAACGGCGGCGTCGTCTGCGATGAGGGCGGCGCTTTCGTCGGCGCTATTCCGCTGCTTGCTC
>DATGLU010000466.1:0-11429 GCA_035294045.1 Roseiarcus sp.
TGCCGGAACGAATGGTGCCCCTGAGCTCGACGCGGTCGGCAATGACATTGTACGCTCCGCCGCCGGCGAAACCGGTGATCGAAACGACAAGCGGATCGAAAGCATCGGTTTCCCGCGAGACGATCTTTTGAAGCTCCGAGACAATGGACGCGCCGACGGCGATCGCGTCGATCCCCTCATTCGGCCTTGCCGCATGCGCAGACCGACCTTTGATCACGATGTTGAAAATATCGGAGGCCAATGTGAACGAGCCCGGCGACGCGCCGAGCCTGCCAGTCTCCAGATAGGGATCGACATGAATCCCGATTGCGGCGTCGACATCTTCGAGGAGGCGATCCTCTTCGACGATGCGCCGGCCGCCGAGAGGCTCGGCCTCCTCAGCAGGCTGGAAGATCATCCGCACCGCGCCGCTGAAACGGCTGCGTAAGCGATGAAGCAGCGCGGCCGTGGCAAGGCCCATGGCCGTATGGGCGTCATGGCCACATGCATGCATGACGCCCGGCCGCCTTGAGGCGAATGGAACGCCAGATTGTTCGAAGATCGGCAGGGCGTCGATATCAGCACGAATCGCGACCTTGCGATTGGAAGCCCCCGCTGTTCCCACGATGTCGATCACGGCCCCGGTGCCGGCCGCGGCTCTCGCTTCGCCGACGCCCTGTTCTCGGAGCCAGCGCATGACGAATGTCTGGGTTTCATGCTCCTCGTTCGAGAGCTCCGGATGCGCATGAATATGCCGTCTGGCGGCAATCATCGCATCGTGCAGCGCACGGTCGAGCGCAAGGAGAGATGGCGAAATCATGCTGTCAGGCCTTCACGAATATCTCGCGGGGGAAATGCGTCAACGTTTCGCAGCCGCGATCCGTGATCAGAATCGTCTCGCTGATCTCAATACCCCAACCCTGCATCCACATGCCGAGAATGGCGTGGAGAACATGACCAGGCTGGAGTACCGTCTCGTCGCCTTGGCGTAAGCTGATCGTATGCTCGCCCCAATCCGGGGGAAAAGCGACGCCGATGGAATAGCCAATGCGGGACTCTTTCCTCAGGCCATGTTTCGCAATGGCGGCGCGCCAAGCCGCTTCGACATCGTGCGCCAGCTTGCCCGGTTTTGCTGCGGCGAGCACTGCGTCCATGCCCTCGATAACGGCTTTCTCCACCTCCGCGACATGCTGGGGCTTGCGCCCGAGTTGCATCGTGCGGGCGAGACCGGCAGTGTAGTGGCGGCAGGCGCCGGCCAGCTCCAGCGCGATCGTCTCATTGGCGGAAAAGGCGCGGCTGCTCCACATCAGGTGAGGCGCCGAGGCGTTCTCGCCGGCAAGGATCGTAGGCGGCAGAGCGGTAATATCGCCGGCGTGGTCGGGCAGCCCGCCATATTGCGCGGTCTGAATTGCGGCGACGGCGTCGCATTCCCGGACCCCCGGCGCGATCGCCTCGTAAGCCTTTTCTACCGCGGCCTCCGCCAGTCGAGCGCCGAGGCGGAGATAGTCGATCTCGGCCGCCGACTTGATCGCTCGTATCCAGTTCACCAGGAGGTCGGCGTCGATGAAGGTCGCATTGGGCAGCGCCGCTGTCAGGCGCGCATGCGCCTTCGGCGAGAAGTAATAGGCGTCGAGTTCGATCCCGATTCGACCAACGCCCCAACCTTTATCGGCGATCCAGCGGCCGATCCAATCCATCGGATGGCGGTCGGTCTGCTGGACGTAGTCTTCGGGAAAGCCGACGACATTCTCCGGCTTCATCCACACCGTGAGCCTGCCGCCGGCGGCGTCCATATTGCGACCGATCCAGACCGGCTCGCCATCGAGCGGAACGGCCACGATTTGCGGCGTGTAGAAGGACCAACCGTCATACCCGGTCAGATAGTGCTGATTGGCGACATCCGTGAGAATAAGAAGGTCGAGGCGCCGCCGATTCATCTCCTGGCGAACGTTCCGCAGCCTCAGTTGATATTCGCCAATCTCGAAGGGAAGAGGAACCATCAGATCACCATCGCGAAATTTATGAAGCTCGGCCGGATCGAGGTCTCGACAGCGTTTCGATCAGCTCACCTCGTTCAATTTCAACTTGGCAGGACAGAATTGAGAAATTCCCGCGTGCGCGGCTGGTTCGGCTTGGAGAAAATCTGATCGGGCGAACCCTGCTCCACGATACGGCCTTTATCGAAGAAGCAGACCCGGTCCGATATTTCGCGGGCGAACCGCATCTCGTGCGTCACGAGCAGCATGGTGAGATCATGCTCTTGCGCCAGCGCGCGGATGACGCCGAGCACCTCGCCGACGAGTTGCGGATCGAGCGCCGAGGTCGGCTCATCGAAGAGGAGCACGCGCGGCCGCATGGCGAGGGCGCGGGCGATCGCGACCCGCTGCTGCTGGCCCCCGGACAACTGGCTTGGGAAATGGTCCTTCTTATCGGCGAGCCCGACAAGGCGCAGGAGCTCGATCGCCCGGCTTTCGGCCTCGGCTCGCTTGAGCCCTAGCACCGCTATCGGCGCCTCGACGACATTGCGCAGCACCGTCATATGCGGAAACAGATTGAAGCTCTGGAACACCATGCCGACATTCGTGCGAATCTTCCGGAGGTGCTGCTCGGTCGCCCGGAACGCGCCGCGTCCGTTTGGCTGATGGTAGGGAATATCCGCGATCGTCAGCGAGCCGTCTTGGAAGGGCTCGAGGGTCATCAATATCCGAAGGACCGTCGACTTGCCCGACCCCGAAGGGCCGATGAGGGTCACTTTCTCGCCTTGCGCCACTGCGAAGTCGAACCGATCCAAAACGACGAGATCGCCGAAACGCTTGGTCACCTGATCGAAGCGGATGATGGGAGAGGTCATCGGAGAGCGAGGCCGGCTTTGGGAAGCGACCGTTCCAGTCCCCGGATGCCCACGGAGCAGAGCGTCGTCATGATCGGGAAGATAAGGCCAACCAGAGAGAGGGGCACCAGATATTCGAAAGTCCGATCGCCAATCATGTTGGCGAGGTTGAGAATATCGAGCACGGTGACGACCGAAAGGACCGGCGTCTCCTTCAACATGGATACAGCGTAATTGCCCATCGAAGGCATGATGCGTGGAACGGCCTGGGGAATGACGATGTCGCGATAGACTTGATAGCGGGAAAGGTTGAGCGCCGTCGCGGCCTCCCATTGGCCACGCGGCACGGCGTCGAAGCCGCCGCGGTAAACTTCGGACGTGTAAGCGGAATATTGGAGGCCGAGGGCGAGCGCGCCGGTTAAAAAAGCCGGCAGGGTGACGCCGTAATCCGGCAATACGTAGTAGAGAAAGAAGAGCTGCACAAGCAATGGCGTGTCGCGAATGAATTCGACGACACAGGCCGTGGTCCAAGAAAGAGCTTTAAAGCGACTGCGCCGGAACAGGCACCAAACGAGGCCAAGCACGAGAGCGATCGAGAAGCCGGCCAGCGCGGCCTCGATCGTTACGATCAGGCCTATGCCGAGAATGGGCAGGATCGACAGCGCATAGGCGTAAGTCGAAGACGTATCATAAGAAAAGCCGTAAATCATCCGTGCGCGCCCTTAGGAAAGGCTGGGCCGCGCCTCAGCTTCTGCTCGATCAGCCGCATCGCCAGGGACAGAACGAGCGCCATTATGAAATAACCAATAAGCGTCAGGGTGAAGACGCGCGCGCTGTCGAGCGTCATGTTGCGCAATTGTTGCG
The DNA here is from genome assembly GCA_035294045.1 of Roseiarcus sp. GTDB lineage: Bacteria > Pseudomonadota > Alphaproteobacteria > Rhizobiales > Beijerinckiaceae > Roseiarcus. The sequence continues at coordinate 3,674 of DATGLU010000466.1, forward strand.
CCTGAAACGTCAGATCCGCGATCGAAATCAAGGAAACCAGCGCCGTATCCTTGAGGTTCTGAATCGCGAGATTGCCGAAGGCCGGCATCATCTCGACGACCGCCTGCGGCAGGCTGATATGCAGCAGCGTGTAAAATTTCGAGAAGTTCAGCGCGCGCGCCGCCTCGTGTTGCTGATGTGGCACCGACTGGAGGCCGCCGCGGACAACTTCAGCGCCGTAGGCGCTGATATTCAAGACGAGCCCGACAATGCCAGTCGTCATCGGGCCGAACGATAGGCCGATCAGCGGCAACGCGTAATAGAGCCAGAAGAACTTTACAAGCAGAGGCACGCCGCGCATGAACTCGACATAGACGATGGCGATCTTAGACAAGATCGGACCGCCTTCGACGCGCGCGACGCCGATGATGAAGGCCATGATCGCGCCGAGCGCCGTCGAGACCACCGCGATGACGGCGGTCACCTCAGCGCCCCTGAGCAGCGCGGGCAGGAAGTGCGCCCAGCTCATCGCGCGATCATGGCCGGCCAGCTCCTCTCAAGCGGGAGGAGCCGAGATCACTTGCCGGCGCATAAATCCTCCATTTTCCTGGATCGCGCCGCTTGCACGCTTTCCGAGCTCAAGCCGTAGCCCGTCAAGATTTTGGCGTAGGCGTCCGTCTGCTTGAATTTCACCAATTCATCGTTGAACGCCTTGTAGAGCTCCTTGTCCTCCTGGCGGAAATCGAAGCCGCCATAAGAGCGGGCGGGCTTGCCGTTGACGATCGGATCCTTAAATGGCTTGGCTTGTTCAACCCCGGCATCGCCGGAGGTCTTCACCAATTCGGCGACAGTGAGCTCGGTCGCGGCATAGGCGTCCGCCCGGCCGGTTTTTACAGTCGATAGCGCGTCGGCATTGGCCTGGATCATGACGATCTGGCTATCTGGAATACCCATCGCGTGCAGAAAATCGATCTGGTCGGCGCCGGACACGATCGCGACCTTGAGCGAAGGATTGGCTTTGATGTCCTCATAGCCGTGCAAGTTCTTGGGGTTGCCTTTGGGCACAAGCAAGCCTTCGCCATACGAGGAGTTCGGCTCCGTGAACGCTACTTGCTTGCAACGGTCCGGCAGGATGTTCATCTCGGCGCCCACGAAATCGTAGCGGCGAGCCTTCAGGCCCGGAATAAGCGTACCGAAAGGGGTGACCGACCAAACGATTTCCTTGACGCCGAGCGCCTTCCATACCTCGGCGGCGACTTCAGGGCCGATCCCCTTGGCGTTGCCATCCGCATCCATGAACGCGTAGGGCTTCTCATTGGCGTTTGCGCCGCGCACGAAGCCGTCGCTCTTCGCCTGCTCCAGCGTCGTCGCTGAGGCCTGCGTAAGGCTGAGCGCGAGCAAACCGGCCCCGAGGCGCAATATCATTCTGGATCGCATGAGCATTCCTCCATTCCTCCTGCTTCAAGTCCTTCGAGCGGCAGGCGCCGAAGCGCGCCGCATCAATGCTTCACGAACAGCCGACGTGGGACATTCGACAAGCATTCGACGCCGGTCTCGGTGATCGCGATGCTTTCGGTAATTTCGAGCCCCATTGTCTCGAGCCAGAGTCCGGTCATGAAGTGGAAAGTCATGCCAGGCTTGAGCTCGGTGCGGTCGCCTGGCCGCAAGCTCATCGTACGCTCGCCCCAATCCGGCGGATAGCTCAGGCCGATCGGGTAGCCTGTGCGATTATCCTTGACGACGCCATAGCGCTTCAGGACTGCGAAAAAAGCATTTGCGATGTCCTCGCACGCGTTTCCGGGTTTTGCGGCTGCGAGGCCAGCTTCCATGCCCTCGAGCGTCGCTTTCTCCGCGTCAAGGAAAGCTTGAGTGGGCTTGCCAAGGAAAACGGTGCGCGACAAGGGACAGTGATAGCGCTTGTAGCAGCCGGCGATCTCAAAGAAGGTGCCCTCGCCGACTTTCAACGGTTGATCGTCCCAGGTGAGATGCGGCGCGGCCGCGTCCGATCCCGATGGCAGGAGCGGCACGATCGCGGCGTAGTCGCCGCCGATTCCGTCAACGCCTCTAACGCCGGCGTCGTAAATTTCCGCCACGAGGTCGTTCTTGCGCATGCCGGGCTCGATCGTCTCGATGATGCGCGCATGCATCGCTTCGACGATCCTTCCGGCCTTCCGCATATAGTCGAGCTCGGCTGCGCTCTTCACGGCGCGCTGCCAATTGACCAGCGCGGTCGCGTCCTTGAACCGGGCGTTCGGCAGATGTTTCAGCAACGACGCAAAGGCGGCCGCCGAAAAATAGTAATTATCCATTTCAACGCCAATCGCGCCCCTGGCCCAGCCTCGCTCCGCGATCACCTGCGCCAGGAAATCCATTGGATGGCGCTCGGTCGACTGCACATAGTGATCAGGATAGCCCACTATGTTGTCTCGCTTCATATAAGCGGTGCGGTAAGCGCCCTGAGCGTCCTGGCCTCGCCCGTACCACAAAGGCTCGTCGTCCATGCCGACGAGAACGCATTGGTGGACGTAGAACGACCAGCCGTCATAGCCCGTCAACCAATTCATATTCGACGGGTCGGTCACGACAAGAAGGTCGACGCCGAGCTTTTCCATCGCCTCGCGCGTTTTGCGCAATCGCTCGGCGAACTCGGTTCGCGAGAAATTCAATTTAGGCTCGATCACGTCTTTCTCTCAGCTTTCGAATTCTTGTCCAGCGCCAGCAGCGAGCGCGCGCTGATGCGCGAGCATGGCGATCGCCGTGTCTTGCACCCCGGCCCCGGTGAGGTCGCAGAGCGTGATCTCGTCGGCGGCTTGACGGGCTGCGCTCTGTTTTGCAATGACTTGACCTAGTTCGGGGAACATATGGTCAGCCGGGACGAAACCTCGCTTGATGGCGTGGTGAAGCTCGCCAAGTCGGCGCGTCTGCTTAAGGCTATCGGCCACATAATGGACGCGCGGCAGAAGTGCAGGATCGACCTCGTTCTTGTGCTCCGCGTCGGACCCCATGGCGGTGATGTGCTGACCGGGCGCGATCCATTGGGCCTGCAGCAAAGGAGATTCAGCGGACGTGGCGGTGACGATGACGTCGGCGCCGCGGCACGCCTTTTCGGGATCGCGCTCGGCGGCGATGGCGATTCCAAGCTTCCGGGAAAGTTCGGCCGCCGCGGCCTGCGCTTTATCCGCGTCGCGGGCGAAGATCGTCGCGCGCTCGATTTTCCGCACGAGAGTAAGAGCTTCGAGCTGCAGTTTTGCTTGCACGCCCGCGCCAAAAATAGCGGCGCTCCTTGCGTCAGGTCGCGATAAATGTTTCGCCGCGACCGCGCCAGCCGCCGCCGTTCGCACCTCGGTGAGGTAGCCGTTATCAAGGAGCAAAGCCTCGACGAGCCCTGTCTTGGCGCTGAAAAGGATCATCAGCCCGTTGAGACTCGGCAGCCCGAGCTTAGGATTGTCAAAGAAGCCGGGGCTGATCTTGAGCGCGAACCCGTCCAAGCCCGGCACGTAGGCGGTCTTCACATCGACTTCGCCGCGATGCTCGGGAATGTCGAGCCGCAGGATCGGCGGCATCGCGACTGCCTTGGTCGAGAGCGCGCGGAAGGCTTCTTCGACGCAGTCGACGGCGCTTAGGTCCAAGGTTACACAGCGCCGCAACTCGGCTTCAGTCAGCACGCGCATTTTGGGCATCAAGCCACCGCCTTTCGCGGCCAGAGCCCTGCGACAACGTCGCGATGCAAATCAGGGGCGATATTGCGCCCCGACAGCAGCACCACGCTTGGACCGTGCAATTTGACCTTGTCGTGGAGCAGCGCGCCAACGCCGACGGCGCCGGCGCCCTCGGCCACCTCGCCCTCGACGGCGAAAACGTGGCGAATTCCGGCGGCGATTTCTTCTTCGTCGAGCAGGACGACATCGTCGAGCAACTGCCGACAGATTTGGAAAGTATATTGATTGGAAAGCCCGATGCCGCCGCCGAGCGAATCCGCGAGCGTCGCAACCTCTTCCACCGCGACAGGGCGACCAGCGGCGAGACTTGCATGCATCGCCGCGCCGCGCGCCATCGAGACGCCAACAATCCGCGCTTTCGGCCGCATCGTTTTCACGGCTGTCGCGACGCCGGCCGCCAAACCTCCGCCCGAGAGCGGCACAAGCAGGCATTCGACCTCGGGCAGACTCTCGATAATTTCGAGACCGATCGTACCCTGGCCGGCAATCACGTCAGGATGATCGAAAGGGGGAATCTGCGTCAGACCTTGCTCGCGCACTAGACGCTCGACCTCGATCTGGGCGTCATCCTGTGAGCAGCCGACGATGCGAATCTCAGCGCCGAGGGCTCGGACAGCCTCGACTTTGTTCGCAGGGGTCAGCGCCGACATGCAGATGACGGCGCGGATGCCCGCCTCGCGCGCCGCATGAGCGACGGCGCGGCCATGGTTGCCGGTCGAGGCTGTTACGAGACCGCGGGCCCGCTCCTTCTCGGATAGAGATCGGACGGCGTTGATCGCGCCTCGGAGCTTGAAACTCCCAGTCGGCTGCCGTGCCTCGAGTTTGAGATGGACCGGATGGCCGGTCTTCCGGCTGAGCCAGTCCGACAGGAGGAGCGGCGTCTTGGCGACAAATCCCGAGATCCGCGTCCGAGCGGTCTCGATGGCGTCAAGGGTCACCGCGCTCGCCACGTCTCAGGCCTGTTCGCCTGAGCGGACGCCGCCGTCGCGATGCGCCGCGCTGGCCCTCATAGTCGCTCCCGCCCTCAAGACAATACCATCGTCGCGGCGGAGAGTGGTTCATGTCAATCGGATTATTGGATCATTACAATTTTGGCGCTACGCGATCGGCCCCGCGTCGAATATCGGCGGCATCTGCTCGAAGGTGGCGCGCAACCGCTCGAAACTCTCCCGCAATTGGGCTTGCGTGTAGTGGCCGCCGATGCAGACGCGTAGAGCGCCGGCAGGCCGCTTGCCGCCGGCGATGAACGGATCGGACGCCGTCACCGCGATCCCTTCCGCCGCGAGCGCCCGTACTACGCCCTCCTCTGTCCAGGCGTCGGGAACGCGCAGCCAAGCGCAGAGCGCATCGGGATACGAGGAGATCAGGGCGGAACCAACAATCTGGGAGAGCAGCGCGTGACGTTGCCGCGTCTCGCGACGTTGCGCCCGGACAAGGCGCTCCGCCGCGCCATTTTCTACCCAGCGCGCCGCCATTTCGGCCATCATATTCGTCGCGCTCCAGCTCGTGACGCGCAGAATGCTGGCGACCCGGATCGAATAAGCCGGCGGAACCACCAAATAGCCGCTGCGAAGCCCGGTCATCACCGATTTGGTGAAACTCGTCACAAAGAATCCAAGCTCCGGGATCAAAGCCGCTATCGAAGGCGGCGGCCGCTCGGCGAGGGGCTTGCAGACCTCATCCTCGATGACGAACACGCCGTGCCGGCGGGCGATTTCAGCGATCGCCTGGCGTCGTTGAACGCCCATCACCGTCGCGGTCGGGTTGTTGAAGGTCGGGATCAGGACGAGCGCCGTAACTTTGCTCGTAAGACAGGCAGTTTCAAACGCCTCCGGCAGGACCCCTTCGATATCCGTGGGCAACCCGCGCAGCGTGAAGCCGAGCACATTGGCCAGCCCGATAACTCCATGATCAGTAAGGTTTTCGGTAAGCACGAGGTCGCCTGAACGAACGACCGCGGCGACGCTGAGGAAAACGCCCTGAGCCGCGCCATTTGTGATGAGGATTCTTTCCGGCTCAGCCGATACCCCTAAGCGCTCAAGCCAAGCGCGCCCGACCTCGCGATGTCGGTCGAGCCCCGCGACAGGGCGGCACGGCCGCATGAAGGCGCCGTTGTCCGCCGCCGAAAGCGCCGACATTAGGCTCCGCGAAGCCTCCTCATGCTCCTCCGTGTAGGCTGCTCGGATGATCGACAGGTCGGTGATCGCGCGGCTGCCTCGATCAAGCATGAACCGGCCGGCAACTTCGGTGATGCGGGCGCGAACGAAGGTCCCTCGGCCGACCTCGCCGCGCAAATAGCCAAGCTGCTCCGCCTGCTTATAGGCGACGCTGACCGTTTGCACCGAGACTTTGATTCGATGGGCAAGATCGCGATGGGTCGGCATGCGCGCGCCGGCGGCGAGGACGCCGGCCTCGATATCGGCAATGATGCGGTCGGTCAGGCGCTGGTGCTTGGTCGCGCCTCGACCCAAGCTAAGATCAGGCGTCCAGACCGCCTCGCGCCGCGCCCCCTTCTTCTCAAGCATCCTCGACCACGCTCAATCAGTTCAGGGCATTATGCGGCGCGGAGCATGACAATGCCAGTCAGGCTGCAACTGATCCGAATGGAAAGCGCCGAAATGCTGCGTCGCCAGCGGGAAGCGCGCCGCAAACCGGCGTTAGGCGGCCCCAATGCGGGCGTTATCGCCGATCAGGCGCTCGTAAAATCGGCCTATGAGCGCCGTAACGTTCTCAACTCCATCGAAACGCCGCCATTCGCGTTTCTCGGAAGGCGACGCCTTCGTGGCGGGAGGCTGGGTCCCGGGCGTAGCACGCATCGAGATTGAAGACCCTGCGACAGGCGAGAGCATCGGGACGGTTGCTTCTCTCGAGTCGGCTGACGTCGACCGCGCCGTCGACGCAGCAGCCGCCGCCTTCTCGGCTTGGCGGGCTCTGCTCCCGCTGGAGCGCGGCGCTATTTTGCGACGCTGGGCCGGCCTCATCCACGAGGAGCGCGACGACCTCGCGCGGCTGATGACGCTCGAACAGGGCAAACCCCTCGCCGAATCGCGCGGCGAGATCGACTATGCGGCAAGCTTCCTCGACTGGTTTGCAGCCGAAGGCGAACGGGCCTATGGCGAGACGATCCCAAGCCATAAGCCGAATAGCTTGCTCTCGACGCGAATGCAGCCGATCGGGATCGTCGCCGCGGTCACGCCATGGAATTTCCCGAGCGCCATGATCACCCGGAAGGCTGGAGCGGCGCTCGCCGCCGGTTGTCCGGTGATCGTGAAGCCTGCTTCGGAGACTCCTTTTTCTGCGCTTGCATTGGCGCGGCTCGGCGAGCGGGCGGGTCTGCCGGCGGGCGTTTTTCAAGTGCTTACCGGCCCTTCGGAAGCGCTCGTCGGGCGCCTAATCGATCACCCGACAGTGCGCGCGCTCTCCTTCACAGGCTCGACCGAGATCGGGCGCCTGCTGCTCGGCAGGACGGCGGCCACAGTCAAGAAAGTGTCGATGGAGCTTGGCGGTCACGCTCCCTTTATCGTCTTCGACGATGCGCGTCTCGATCTCGCCCTTGAAGGCGCGATGGCCGCTAAATTCACGACCTCGGGCCAGGACTGCCTGGCCGCAAACCGCATCTATGTCCAGCGGCGCGCGTACAGCGCATTTGTCGAACGGTTCGGCGAAGCTGCGTCTCGGCTGAAAGTCGGCCATGGCCTCGATCCAGCAACGGAAATCGGACCGATGACGCGCCTTTCCGTCGCGCGCAAATGCCGCGCGCATATCGACGACGCGATCGCTCACGGCGCCCGACTGGTGGCCGGCGGCAGCGCGCCTTTTGGAAGAGAGAACTTCGTTCGTCCGACAGTTCTGGCCGATGTGAACGACGACATGCTCATCGCGCGCGAGGAGACTTTTGGACCCGTTGCAGCGATCCTGCCGTTCGATACCGAGGAAGAAGTCGTGGCCCGGGCCAATGCGACGGAAATGGGCCTCGCTTCCTATCTCTACTGCGACGATCTGCGACGAGCCCTGCGCGTGGGCGAAGCGCTCGAATATGGGATGGTCGGCGTCAATAC
>DATGLU010000467.1:0-8586 GCA_035294045.1 Roseiarcus sp.
CCCGCGGAGACGATCGATCTTTCCAGGCTCGACGTCGTGCTCTTGCGCCAAGACCCGCCCTTCGATCTCGCCTATATCACGACGACGCATCTCCTCGAGCGCGTCCATCCGAAGACGCTCGTCGTCAACGACCCGGCTTCGGTGCGCAACGCGCCGGAGAAGCTCTTCGTCATGGATTTTCCGCAACTGATGCCGCCGACCTTGATCTCGCGCGACCGCGACGCGATCGAGGCCTTCCGCGCCGAGCATGGCGACGTCGTGATGAAGCCGCTGCATGGTTTCGGCGGGGTCAGCGTCTTCAAGGTCGGGCCGAAAGACGCCAATTTCGGCTCGCTCTTCGATCTCTTCGCGACGACCTTCCGCGAGCCCTGGGTGACGCAGAAATTCCTTCCCGCCATCGTCAAGGGCGACAAGCGCATCGTGCTGGTCGACGGCGAGGCTCTGGGCGCCGTCAATCGCGTGCCCTCGGCCGACGACATCCGCGCCAACATGGCGCGCGGCGGCGCGGCCGCGGCGACCGACCTTACGCCGCGCGAGCGCGAGATTTGCGCGACGATCGGCCCGGAATTGAAGCGCCGCGGCCTGATCTTCGTCGGCGCCGACGTGATCGACGGCTACCTGACCGAGATCAACGTCACCTCGCCGACCGGCATCCGCGCTATCGAGCGCGTCGGCGGCCCCAACCTCGCCGCCGCGATCTGGGACGCAATCGAGCGCAAACGGTTGGGATGAACCCCTTCTCCCCGCTGCGCGGGGAGAAGGTGGCGCGAAGCGCCGGATGAGGGGCAGCGCGGAATTCGCAAGGTACGCGCCCTACGAGGCGCTAACCGGCAAGCTCGGCGCCGCCCCTCACCCGGCGGCTTCGCCGCCACCCTCTCCCCGCTGCGCGGGGCGAGCGGTTACGGCTTCACGAATTTCAGTACGAACCGGTCGCTCTCGCCGATCGCCTCGTATTTGGCGCGGTCCTGGTCCTTGAGCCGGAATGTCGGCGGCAGGGTCCAGACGCCGGCCGGATAGTCCTTGGTGTCCTTCGGATTTGCGTTGACCTCGGACTCGCCGGCGAGCTTGAAACCCGCCGCTTCGGCGAGATGAATCGCGTAGTCCTGCCGCACATAGCCGCTCTTCGCCTTCGGGTCCTGCGGCTCATCGGCGCGGCCGCGATGCTCTTCGACGCCGAGCACGCCGCCCTGCTTCAGCGCCTTGTAGAAGGCCCGAAACGCCGCCTCCGCATCGCCGTCCGCCATCCAATTGTGGATGTTGCGGAACGTGAGGACGAAATCGGCCTGGCCGGGCGGAGCCGGGTCGATGCGGCCGGGATCGAATTCGGCGACGTCCACTCTGGAATAATCCGCCGGATCGGCGGCGATCTTGGCCGCGAAAGCCGCATTGCCGCGCCGAACCTCTTCCGATGGCGAGTCCTTCGGGCCGTTGGCGGCGATGTAGCGGCCATGGTCCTTGAGGTACGGCGCGAGAATCTCCGTCCAATAGCCGGCGCCGCCCGGATCGATCTCCACGACCGTCGCGTTGTCTCGAACGCCGAAGAAAGTCAGAACCTCGAACGGATGGCGATAGCGATCGCGCGCGACATTCTTCGCCGAGCGCTGCGGCCCGTCGACCAAGGCGCGCAGCTTGGCGTCGCTCGCCTCCGACGCGCTGGCTGGCGGCGCGCCGAGTTGCGAGAGGCCGGCGAGGAAAATCGCCAAGCTCAAAGTGGCGCTGCGGGTCAAAAACTTATGGAAGATCATGAGTATAGCTCTTTCGCCAGCGAATAATAAAGTGAGCGGCCGCGCCGTCAATGCGCTTCGCAACCCGTCGCAGCGCTTGCGTCGCAGGAGCGACCGGTTCATCAAGCGCAAACGTCATTGCGAGCGAAGCAAAGCAAAGCAATCCATTCGTAGAGCGGCGCCCTATGAATGGATTGCTTCGTCGCTTCGCTCCTCGCAATGACGGCGTGGAGGAATTTCTTTGCGCATCGCCGAAAGCTCAGTGCTCCATCGCAGTCTCAGGGACGATCTGCCCGTCGCCGCGCGCGGAGAAGGCGCCCGCCTCTATGATACTCAGGGCCGCGAATATCTCGACGCCTGCGGCGGCGCCGCGGTCTCCTGCCTCGGCCATTCGCATCCGGCGCCGATCGCGGCGATCAGGAAGCAGGCCGAGACGCTCGCTTACGCGCATAGCGCCTTCTTCACCAGCGAGCCGGCCGAACGCCTTGCCGCGGAATTGCTCAAGCGCGCGCCGAAGAGCTTCGCCAAGGGCCGCGTGATGGTCTTAAATTCCGGCTCGGAAGCCAATGAAGCGGCGCTGAAGCTGGCGCGGCAATATCACCTCGAACGAGGCGAGGGCAGCCGCGGCAAGTTCATCGCCCGCGAGTCGGCGTATCATGGCGCGACGCTCGGCGCGCTTTCGGTCGGCGGACACCGGGCGCGGCGCGCGACGTACGCGCCGATGCTGATCGAGGTCGGCCGCATTCCCGCCTGCTACGCCTATCGTGGCCGCAAGGAGGACGAGAGCGAGGCGGCCTATGGCAAGCGCGTCGCCGACGCGCTGGAGCGCGAAATCCTTCGGCTGGGGCCGGAGAATGTCGCCGCCTTCATCGCCGAGCCGGTCTCCGGCGCGACGCTCGGCGCCGTGCCGCCGGCGCCGGGCTACTTCAAGCGCATCCGCGAGATTTGCGATGCTCACGGCGTCCTGCTCATCGCCGACGAGGTGATGTGCGGCTCCGGCCGCACCGGGACCTTCTTCGCGCTCGATCAGGAGGAGGTCGCGGCGGACATCGTCGTCATCGCCAAGGGCCTCGGCGCCGGCTTGCAGCCGATCGCAGCGGTCCTCGCCAGCGAGCGCGTGGTCGCAGCGATCGAGCAAGGCTCCGGCGCGCTGGCGCACGGCCAGACCTATATGGCGCATCCGATGGTCTGCGCCGCCGCGCTCGCCGTGCTGGAGACGATCGAGCGCGACCGGCTGCTCGACAATGTCCGCGCGCGAGGCGAGCAATTGAACGCTGTGCTCGGCGCGCGGCTTGGCCAGCATCCGCATGTCGGCGACGTACGCGGCCGCGGCCTGTTTCGCGGCGTCGAATTCGTGCGCGACCGCGAAAGCAAGGCGCCGTTTCCCGCGCAAGCCAAGCTCGCGCAAAAACTGAAAGCGGCGGCGATGGCGCGCGGGCTGATGGTCTATCCGGCGAGCGGCTGCGTCGACGGGATTTCAGGCGATCATGTCCTGCTGGCGCCGCCCTATATCGTCGAGCCGAGCGATGTGGAGCTGATTGCCGAGCGCTTCGCCCTGGCCGTGGACGATGCGCTCGCGGCCATCAAGCTTTAACCGGGTACTTCAAACGCCGCCTGCCGCATTCGCGCGATTGACAATCGCCATCAGGATGGCGTCGCAATAGGCGCCGTCGACGCACACGGCGTCGCGGATGACGCCCTCCCTGACGAAGCCGGCTTTCTCGTAAAGCGCGATGGCGCGGGCATTGTCGGCGCGCACGTCGAGTTCGATCCGCACGAATCCGGCGCGTGCGGCTTGCGCCAAAGTCGCGGCCAGCAGCCGCCGGCCGAGGCCGCGGCCGCGAGAGGCGGGCACGACGCCGAGGCCGAGAATCCCGCGATGCGCTTGGCTCGGAAAGGGCAGGCGCCGAATGTCGCACCAGCCGACGGCCTCGCCGTCGGCGACCGCCACGAATTGCGGATCGCCCTTCCTCATCAAATCGAGAACGAATTCACGGGTCTGCGGCAAAGGAAAGGCTTCGAGGATCGTCAGATAGCGCTTTTCGCGAGCGACAATGTCCAGCGCGCGATGATAGCTCTCGATGTGCTCGGGCGCGATCGGGACGATGGCGACGTCGCTCATGCGCTTCTTCTCCTGCCGGTTTCGAGCGGCCAGCATAGGGCAAATCGCCTTCTCGCGGAGAATGCGCTGGCCCTTTGTAGCCGCGGTCGCTGATCGCGGCCGACGCGAACGCCGGGTTTCACCTGAGAAACGACAGCGGGATGAGCGCGGTCAGCGACCGCGCCTACAAGTCGCCGCTTAGCTTCTTGGCTTGGCTCTCGTCGTCGGCGCGGCGGCGGCCGGATTGTCCGGCCAGACATGGCGCGGATAGCGGCCGCGCATTTCCGCTTTGACCGCGTTCCACGAGCCGCGCCAGAAGCCCGGCAGGTCGCGCGTGATTTGGATCGGCCGATGCGCTGGCGAGAGAAGATGCAGGGTCAGCGGCGCCTTGCCCTCGGCGAGCGTCGGATGAGCGTTGAGGCCAAATAATTCTTGCACCCGCAGAGCGATCGCGGGACCGCCTTCCGCCGCATAGTCGATCGGAATGCGCGAGCCGGTCGGCGCGGTGAAATGGGTCGGCGCCTCGAGGTCGAGCCGGCGCCGCAGCGCATAGGGCAATTGCGCTTCCAGCGCTTCGGCGAGCAAAGCCGGCGTCACGTCGGCGAGCGCGGTTGCGCCGATCAGGAACGGAGCGAGCCAATCGGGCCTGCTCAAGGCGGCGTCGGAAAGATCCGGCCATTCGCCGGGCTCGGCGCGGGCGACAAAGGCGACGCGGTCGCGCCATTGTTTCGCGTCCTTGCTCCACGGCAAGCGGTCGAGCCCGAGCGAGAGAAGTCCCTCGGCGAGGAGCTCGGCGTTCTCCGCGCTTGGCGCAACCGAAAGCGTCTGCTCGGACAGGACGATCGCGCCGAGCCGGCGGGTGCGGCGGGCGCGCAAGGAGGCCGAGGCGCGGTCGAAGACCGTCTCCTCTTTCGTCTCAATCCGGTCCGCCGCCAGCTTTTCAATTTCTTCTTGATCAAGCGCCGCGGCGAGCAGGATGCGCGTTGCGGCGGCGCGGCCGGTCGCCTCGCCGATCGCAAGATATTGAGCGCCGGCGAGCGGTGTTTCGGGGCTCAAGCTCGCCGCGCGGCCATTGGCCATCAGGAATTCGCCGCGCCGGCCGCGCGCTTTGGCGATCCGCTCAGGAAAAGCCAGCGCCAGCAGAGGGCCGAGGCTGAGGCTCTGCGTCTCCGCCGACATGGCGTCGCGATCGCGCGCGCTGCGCGCGATCCGCCCGGCGAGGCGGCGCGCGTCCTCGGCGCGCGGCGAGCGCTCCTTGGCCCAGCGCTCCAGGCGTTCGGCGAGATCGACGCTGTCGCCGCCCAGGCCGCGTTCGGAAATCAGCACGGCGATGCGCGCGGCGAGCGCCGCCTGCCCCTGCCGCGCCGCGTCGACGACCATGCGGGCAAGGCGCGGCGGCAAAGCGAGCCCGGCAATGGCGCGGCCCTCGTCGGTGATGCGGCCCGCATGATCGAGGGCGCCGATCGCGACGAGTAGCGCCCGGGCTTCGGCGAGAGCGGGCGCGGGCGGCGGGTCGAGAAAGGCGAGGCGCGACGGATCGGCGACGCCCCAGACGGCAAGGTCGAGGACGAGGCCGGACAGGTCGGCGGAGAGGATTTCCGGCCGCGCGAAAGCAACGAGCGCGCCATTCGCCGCCTCCTCCCAGAGGCGATAGCAGATTCCGGGCCCGGTACGGCCGGCGCGGCCGCGGCGTTGATCGGCGCTGGCGCGCGAGACGCGACCCGTCTCGAGGCGGGTCACGCCGATATCCGGCTCGTAATGGGGTACGCGCGAGAGGCCGCTATCAATGACGATGCGCACGCCCTCGATCGTCAGCGAAGTTTCGGCGATCGAGGTCGCCAGCACGATCTTGCGCCGGCCGGGCGGCGAGGGCGCGATCGCTATATCCTGCGCGGCGCGATCCATCGCGCCGAAGAGCGGCGCGATGTCGACCTGGGGATCGCGGACGCGCTCTTCGAGCAAAGCGGCGCAGCGCATGATCTCGCCTTGGCCGGGCAGGAAGACGAGGATCGAGCCGCGCTCGGCGGCGAGCGCGCGCGTTGCGATGCGCGCCGCATCCTCCTCGATGCGCAGGCCGGGATCGCGGCCGACATAGCGCGTCTCGACCGGATAGGCGCGGCCGGCGCTCTCGACGATCGGCGCGTCGCCGAGCAGGCTCGCGACCCGCGCGCCGTCAAGCGTCGCCGACATGACGAGAAGGCGCAAATCCTCGCGCAAGCCGCTCTGCGCGTCGAGCGCCAAAGCGAGGCCGAGATCGGCGTCGAGCGAGCGCTCGTGGAATTCGTCGAACAGCACCGCCCCGATTCCGCCGAGCGACGGATCGTCGAGAATCATCCGGGTGAACACGCCCTCGGTCAGGACCTCGATCCGCGTCTTGGCCGAGACGATCTGCTCCATGCGCACCCGGAGACCGATTGTCTCGCCGACTTTTTCGCCCAGCGTCGCGGCCATGCGCTGCGCCGCCGCGCGCGCGGCGAGCCGCCGCGGCTCCAACAGGAGGAGTTTGCGGCCATGCAAAAAAGGCTGATCCAGGAGCGCTAGCGGCGCGCGGGTCGTTTTGCCGGCTCCAGGCGGGGCGACGAGGACGACGCGGCTTTTTGCCGCAAGAGCGGCTTGAAGCGCCTCTAAAATCTCGTCTATCGGCAAGGCGGCGGAAGCGGAGGCCATGTCCGGCTCCTTTGCAGGAAGCGTGGCGGCGCGGCAAGAGCCATGCGTTTTCCTTAAGCACGCCTTCGTGAAAGGCGAGGCTTCCAGCGGGCGGAGCGGCGTTGTATAGGGGCGCCGCTTCCAGGCGGGACATCGGATCCCAGGACTTTCACCTCAGAGAGAACCTTGATGCAGGATGCGTTGCGCGGCGCCGTCGCGCCCGCGACCAATGGCCATGACGCCGCCAACGGCGCCCACCATTCGGCCGGCAGTTTCGCGTTGCTGGCCCTGGGCTCGGTCGGCGTCGTGTTCGGCGACATCGGCACGAGCCCGCTCTATGCGCTCGGCGCTTCGCTCAGCCACGCCAAGGACGCCGGCCTGCCGCCGGGCGAGGTGATCGGCGTGGTCTCGCTGATCCTCTGGGCGCTGATCGTCACCGTGACCGCCAAATATGTCCTGTTCCTCATGCATGCGGACAACCGTGGCGAGGGCGGCATCCTCTCGCTGATGGCGCTGGCGCAAAGCGCGATCGGCCGGCGCACCGCGTTGATCTTCTTTCTCGGCGTCGCCGGCTCGGCTTTGTTCTCCGGCGACGCGATCATCACGCCGGCCATTTCGGTTCTTTCGGCGCTTGAAGGCCTCAAGCAGGTGTCGCCCGGCCTTTCGCCCTTCGTGCTGCCGGCGACAATCGCCATTCTCATCGGCCTCTTCGTCGTTCAAAGCCGCGGCACGGCGCGAGTCGCCGCCTTTTTCGGGCCGGTCACGGCGGTGTTCTTCGTCTGCATCGCCGTGCTTGGCGCGACTCATATTCCGCAAGCCTGGCAAATTCTGCTGGCGCTCAATCCGATGCGCGGGTTGCTCTTTCTCTTTCATGACGGCGCGGTCGGCTTCATCGTGCTCGGCAGCGTTTTCCTCGCGGTGACCGGCGCCGAGGCGCTTTACGCCGATATGGGCCATTTCGGCCGGACGCCGATCCAATCGGCCTGGGTCTTTCTCGTCCTGCCGGCGCTCGCCCTCAACTATCTCGGCCAAGGCGCGCATCTGATCGCCGATCCGAAAGCGGTGGCCAATCCCTATTATCTCCTGGCCCCGTCCTGGCTGCTGATGCCGCTGGTCATTCTCTCGACGATCGCCACCGTCATCGCCAGTCAGGCGGTGATCACCGGCGCCTATTCCTTGGCGCGCCAGGCGATCCAGCTCGGCCTTCTGCCCCGCCTTGAAATCGTCCACACGTCCGACGTTCAAGAAGGGCAAATCTACATTCCGCGCGCCAACCGGCTGCTGCTGATCGGCGTGCTGGCGCTGGTTATTTTGTTCCGCACGTCCGATGCGCTCGCCAACGCCTATGGCATCGCGGTGTCGGGTACGATGGTGGCGACGACCTCGCTCGCCTTTTTCGTTGTCTGGCGCTTGTGGCGCTGGCCGTTATGGAGCGCGCTGCTCGTCGTCTGCGGCTTCCTGGCGATCGACATCTCCTTCTTCCTCGCCAATCTCTATAAAGTCCTCGATGGCGGCTGGATTCCGCTACTCCTCGGCGGCACAATGGTCTTCGTCATGTGGACCTGGGCGCGCGGCAGCCACATCCTCTCGCTAAAGACCCATCGCGATTCGATCCCGATGACGGATCTGATCAAGATGTTGGAGAAGTCGAAGCCGGTGCGCGTGCCGGGCACGGCGATTTTCCTGACCAGCGATCCGAGCGTCGCGCCGTCGTCGCTGATGCACAATTTGAAGCACAACAAGGTCCTGCACGAGCGCGTCGTCATCATGTGCGTCAAGACCGAGACGACGCCGCGCGTGAAGCCCGCGGCGCGCTTCGAAGTCCAGAAGCTCTCGCCGGACTTTCTCGGCGTGACCTTGCATTTCGGCTATATGGAATCGCCGCGCATCCCGCATGCGCTCGCCATGATGCGCAAGGCGGGATGGAAGTTCGACATCATGACGACGTCCTTCTTCGTCGGCCGCCGCACGCTCAAGGCGGCGACCAATTCCGATATGCCGCGCTGGCAGGACAGGCTGTTCATCGCCCTGGCGAAACAGGCGACGAACGCGCCGGACTTTTTTCATATTCCGTCCGATCGCGTCGTCGAGCTCGGCGCGCAAATGAAGGTCTAG
>DATGLU010000468.1:0-2009 GCA_035294045.1 Roseiarcus sp.
CCTTTCCCCGAAACAGCTTCAATCGCCGTCGAAAACCGCCCCGCTTCCCCCCCGCCCGATTTCGCCGCATGATCGGCGGTTGGAGAGGGAGCTTTGACAGACTTGACCGAATCCGCCCTGGCCGGCCCGGCCGCCTCAACCCGCCGCGCCTTGCGCTTCCGCTTTCGCGGCGCCGAGGTGGCGCTCGATCGCTTTTCGCCTCGCCTGACGCTGCTTGACTGGCTCCGGGAGGAGGCCGGCGCGAAGGGGGTCAAGGAGGGCTGCGGCGAGGGGGATTGCGGGGCCTGCACCGTGGTTCTGTCGCGGCCTAGCCCAAGCGGCGGGCTGGGTTACAAGCCGGTGAACGCCTGCGTCATGCTGCTCGGCCAGGTAGATGGGGCCGAGGTGATCACGGTCGAGGACCTGGCGGAAGGCCAGAAGCTGCACCCGGTGCAGCAGGCGATGGTCGACCTGCATGGGTCGCAATGCGGCTTCTGCACGCCGGGCATCGTGATGAGCCTGTTCTCGCTCTATCATTCGGGCGAGCCCGCCACCCGCGAAGCGGTCAACGACCAGCTCGCCGGCAATCTCTGCCGCTGCACCGGCTACCGGCCGATCGTTGACGCGGCGCTCGAAGCCTGTTCGGGCGCGGCCGAGGACCGCTTCGCGCGGGAGGAGAAGGCGCGGGCCGCGGCGCTGGCTAGGCTGGACGACGACAGGGACCTGTTCGTCGGCGACGAGAACCGCTTTTTCGCCGCGCCTTCGAGCGAGGCGTCGCTCGCCGCGCTCTACGCCCGCCATCCCGACGCGACGCTGGTCGGCGGGGCGACCGATGTCGGGCTCTGGATCACCAAGGGGCTGCGGGATCTGAAAAAGATTGTCTGGCTCGGCCGCGTCGCCGGCCTCGACCGGATCGAGGAGAGCGCCGACGCGCTCGATTTCTACGCCATGGCCGGGCTCGAGGCGGCGCTCGAGCCGCTCGCCGCGCTGCATCCCGACCTGCGCGAGATCATGCGCCGCTTCGGCTCGAAGCAGGTGCGCGCCGCCGGCACGATCGGCGGCAATGTCGCCAACGGCTCGCCGATCGGCGATTCGCCGCCGGCCTTGATCGCGCTCGGCGCGAGCGTCGAGCTCAGGCAAGGCGAGACGTCGCGCACGCTGCCGCTGGAGAATTTCTTCCTCGCCTATGGCAAGCAGGACCGGCGGCCCGGCGAATATGTCCGCCGCGTCCATGTTCCGAAGCTGAAGCCGGATCAGCATTACCGCGCCTACAAGGTCTCCAAGCGCTTCGACGAAGACATTTCCGCGGTGATGGCGGCCTTCCGCCTGACGCTGGAGGGCCGGCGCGTCGCCGAGGCGCGGCTCGCCTATGGCGGCATGGCGGCGACGCCCAAACGCGCGAGCTTCGCCGAGGCCGCCTTGATCGGCGCGAACCTTGACGAGCGCGGCTCGTGGAATGCGGCGCTCGAAGCGATCGCCGCCGACTTCACGCCGCTCACCGATATGCGCGCCACCGCCGCCTATCGCAGCAAAGTGGCGGCCAATTTGCTCTTGAAAGCGCTGACCGAGATCGCCGGCGGCGCAGGGACGACACGCATCCATGAGCTCCATGCGGCCGAATAGGCAGGTTTTCGACAAAATCGGCGATGGGACGACCTCGGTCGTCCACAAGCCGCATGTCCACGATTCGGCGCGGCTGCATGTGCAAGGCGTCGCGCCCTATATCGACGACATCCGCGAGCCGACCGGCACGCTGCATCTCGCCATCGGCCTCGCCGACAAGGCGCGCGGGACATTGCGCGGGCTCGATCTTGCCGCGGTGCGCGCCGCGCCGGGCGTGGTCGCCGTGCTCACCGCGGCGGACATTCCGGGCAAGAACGACATCGCCCCGGCTTTCGCCGACGAGCCGCTCCTGGCGGACAAAGAGATCATCTTCCATAACCAGCCGCTCTTCGTCGTCGCGGCCAAGACCCGCGACGAGGCGCGCCGCGCCGCCAGGCTCGCCAAGATCGACATTGCCGAGGAGAAGC
>DATGLU010000469.1:0-2742 GCA_035294045.1 Roseiarcus sp.
CGCCTCACGAAGCTAACCAGCAGACTCCGCGCCGCCCCTCATCCGGCCGTGCTGCGCACGGCCACCTTCTCCCCGCTTCGCGGGGCGAAGGGATCAGCCGCTCAGCACTTCGCCGAACAGATCCCAGGTCGTGCCGTTGAAGCGCGAGAGCTGCATCTGCTTGATCGGATAGTAGTTCGTCGGCGAGGTGTTGATCTTGATGCCGGGCAGCGAGGTTGGGATTTCGAAATCCTTCAGATTCGCCGCCTCTTTCATGATCCTCTCGCGCGACAAGTCATTGCCGCATTGCTTGAGAACCTGAATCAGCGTCGCGGCGACGCCATAGCCATAGACGTTGTTGTTGTCGCTCGTATCGACGCCGGGCATGTATTTGGCCATGAAATCGCGCCACTGGTTCATGCCGGGATCGTTCTTCCATTTCGGATCGGTCGGGTCCTTGCCATAGGCGCCGGTCATCGCGCCGATGCATTTTTCAAGCCCCGCCGGCTTCAACACGGCGCCCACGGAAAGGGAGACGTTGGTCAGATATTCGACCGGTTTCCAGCCGGTATCGTAGGCCTTGCGCAAAGCCTGCGCCGCGAATTTCGGCGTCGCGGCGATGACGAACGTGTCGGCGCCCGAGCCTTGCAAGGCGATGACTTGCGAATCGACGGTCGGATCGGAGACTTCGTAGGAAACCTCCTTGACTACCATGCTCGCGGCCTTGTCGCCGAGCGTCTCTTTGACGCTGTCGAGATAATCCTTGCCGAAATCGTCGTTCTGGTAGAGCACCCCGATTTTCGCGTTGGGCTTGCTCGCGAGGATGTGCTTGGCGAAGACGGCGCCCTCGATCCGGTAGCTTGGCTGCCAACCCATCGTCCAAGGATAATGCTTGTAGTCGCCGAATTTGCTCGCGCCGGTCGCGACGAAGAGCTGCGGAATCTTGTTCTCATTGAGATAGTCTCTGATCGCCGAATTGGGCGGCGTACCGAGGCTGTTGAAGATGAAGGCGACCTGATCCTGCTCGATCAGCTTGCGCGTCTGCTCGACGGTTTTCGGCGGGCTATAGCCGTCATCGAGGCTGATGAGATTGATCTTGCGGCCGTTGACGCCGCCTTGCTCGTTGATCATCTTGAAATAGGCGGTTTCGCAGCGCCCGATCGTGCCGTAGGCGGAAGCCGGCCCGCTATAGGGCATCGTCTGGCCGATCTTGATCTCCGTATCGGTGACGCCCGGCGCGTTGGCGGCTGAAGCCGGCCGACTCGCCAGCATGGCGGCGGTCGCGGCGCTCGCTTGCAGAAATGTCCGTCGTGAAAACATCGTTTCCTCCCTTCGGTGCAAAACTCGAACGCTCGTCCTATCCGCCCGCGCCGCCGCGCGACGAGACGCCGTCTCGCCGCCGCGCCAAAAGCTGCATGCGGCGCCACAATGCCCGCGCGACGCCTGCCGCGCCCTGCGGCGCGGCGTACATCAGGACGATCAGCAGCACGCCATAGATCGCCCAAGGCAAAGCCTTGGCGCTTTCGCCGAGAATATCCGATATCTGATCGACGTAGTTCGGCACGAATTCGATGAAAAGCGCGCCGACCACGACGCCCCAGATCGAGGCGAGTCCGCCGACGACGATGCCGACGACCAGAGAGAGAGAGAGGAAGAGGTCGAAACTGTCAGGCGCGACAAAGCCGATCGTCAAGCCGCTCAAGGCGCCGGCGACCCCGGTATAGGCGGCGCTCAGGCCGAATGTCGTGGTTTTGACCAAGGCCGTATCGACGCCCATCGTCTCCGCCGCGATCGGATGGTCGCGTATCGCGATCATCGCCCGGCCGATCCGGCCATTGACGAGGTTGGACGAGAACCAGAACAGCAGCGCCGCCGAGCCGAGGCACAGAAAGTACAGCCATTGATCGCGGGTCAGCGGCAGATGGAGCGGCGCCGGCGGCTTGGAAAGAATCAGGCCCTGGACGCCGCCGGTCCAGGGATCGAACGGCTTGAATTTGAGGAACTGGGGAACCGCCAAGGCCAAGGCGAACGTCGCCAGCGCCAGATAGAGCCCGCCCAAGCGGAGCGCCGGAAAGCCGAACAGGAAGCCGGCGCCGAAGCAGAGGAAGCCGGCGATCGGGATCGCAAACCAATAGCTGACGCCGAATTTCGTCGACAGGATCGCCATCGCGTAGCCGCCGATCGCGAAAAAGGCGCCGTGGCCGAGCGAGATTTGGCCGTTGAAGCCGGTCAAAAGATTGAGGCCGAGCAGCGCTATGGCGTAGATGATCACTTGCGAGAACTGGAAGACCCGGAAGCCGCTCAGCGCGAACGTCAGGCCGAGGATGACGATCAGCGCCAGGACGACGAACGCCGCGCGCCGCGCATTGAAGCGGGCGCCGCTCGTCGCTTCGAGAGGCGAAGCCATCATCATATCGAGCACGCCTCGCCTCCTATCCCTCAGACGCGGGTCACGATCGCCCGGCCGAACAGGCCGGACGGTTTGGCGACCAGCACGCCGATGATGATCGCCAGCGCGACCGTGAGCTTGATTTCCTCGCCGACCAGATAGGCGCCGGCGACGTTCTCGAGGACGCCGACGATGAAGCCGCCGAGAGCCGCGCCCCAAGGATTGTCGATGCCGCCGAGCAAGGCGGCGGCGAAGCCGTAAAGCAGGATTCCGAGCATCATGTTCGGATCGAGGTAGACGATCGGCGCCGCCATCATGCCGGCGACCGGGATCGCGAACCAATAGGAGACGCCGAATTTCGCCGACAGGATCGC
>DATGLU010000470.1:0-5807 GCA_035294045.1 Roseiarcus sp.
TCGTCGCGATCTTGATTGTGCATTGGCTTGTCTCGAGGACCGCTTTCGGCCGCGACTTGCGCGCCAGCGCCGCCGACGCGGACGCCGCGGCCATGGTCGGCGTCGACGTCAGGATGATCAAGATGATGACCTTCGCGCTCGGCGTGGCCTGCGCCGGGATCGGCGGCGTCCTGATCGGCGCGGCGTTCCAGTTCACGCCGTCGAGCGGCGCCGCCTATCTGCTCAACAGCCTCGCCATCGTCGTGCTGGGCGGGCTCGGCAACGTGCTCGGCACGCTTGCCGGCGGAATCGCGCTCGGCGCTTTGCAGAGTCTCGGCGGATTGGCGCTCGGCGACGGCTATCGCGATCTCGTCGGCATGGCGCTGTTCCTGCTCGTCCTCGCTTTCCGCCCAGACGGATTCTTGACGCGGAGGCGCGCGTGAGGGGGCGGGCGAATATCGGCGCCGCGGCGGAAGTCGCCATCATCCTTATCGCCGCCGCTGCGTTATGGATCGCGCCGAATTTTGCCGGCGATTACTGGCTTCAGATCGGCTTCCGCACGCTGATCTATCTCGCGCTCGCCGAGGGCTGGAACTTGATGGCGGGCTCAGCCGGCCTCGTTTCCCTCGGCACGTCCTGCTTCGTCGGATTGGGCGCCTACATCGCGTTCGGCATTCTCAACAAGCTGGACGCGCCGCTGCCCTTGGCGCTGGCTTTCGCCGCTTTCGGCGGCGGCGCGCTCGCCGCCCTGGTGTCGCCGGCCTTGTTCCGGCTGCGCGGCCTCTATTTCACCGTCGGCACGCTCGCCCTCGCCGAATTGCTGCGGCTGACCATGATCAACGTTTCGGCCTTCGGCGGCGCCACGGGCATTTTCCTGAAGAACGATCCGCCCGCTTTGCCGGTTCTGTTCCGCTACGCGCTCGCCGTCGCCTTGCTGGCTTCGTTCGCCATAACGTGCTGCGCCCGCAGCCGCGTATCGGTCATTCTTCGCGCGGTGCGGGACGATGAAGACGCGGCCGCGCAAATGGGCGTGCGGCCGTTCCGCGTGAAGCTTGCCGCCTTCGTCCTGGCGAGCGCGATCGCGACCATGGCCGGCGGCGTGCAGGCGGTCAAGCTCGGCGCGATCGAGCCTTACGGCATGTTCGGCCTGCAATGGTCGATCGACGTCCTGTCGATGGCGATCATCGGCGGCGTCGGGCTGCGACTCGGCCCGCTGGTCGGCGCGGTCTTCGTCGTCGCGCTTGGCGAGGCGCTGGCCGATTATCCGGAGGCGCATGTGGCGATCGCCGGCGTGATTCTCATCGTGCTGATCCGTTTCGCGCCGCGCGGCGTCGTCGGCTTCGTCGCCAATCCGGCGCTCGTTCTGCGAAAGCCGGCGCCGGCATGAACGCGCCGCCGCTTCTGGAAGTCTCGGGCCTCTGCAAGCGCTATGGCGGCCTCGTCGCGATCGACCGTCTCGATCTCATCGCGCCGGCCGGCGCGATCACCGGAATCATCGGTCCGAACGGCGCCGGCAAATCGACGCTGATCGGCTTGATCGGCGGCGCGCTGACGCCGAGCGCCGGGACGATCAAGCTTGCCGGCCGGGACGTGACGCGCCTGCCGGCCTCCGAACGGGCGCGCGCCGGGATCGGGCGCACTTACCAGATCCCGCGTCCCTTTCTCGATATGACGGTCGAGGAAAATCTCGAAGTCGCGCAAGTTTCGATCGCGCCCTTGATCAGCGCCGCGGCGGCGCGGCAGGAGCGCGAGGCGCTGCTTGTGCGCACGGGCCTCGCCGACGCCGCCTCCCTGCCGGCCCGCGCCCTGCCGCTTCTGCGGCGCAAGCGCCTGGAAGTCGCCCGCGCGCTCGCCTTAAAGCCGCGCCTTCTTCTGCTCGACGAAGTCGGCGCCGGCCTGGTCGATAGCGAGATTGGCGAACTGATCGCGCTGATCCAATCGATCCTCGACAGCCGCACGGCGATCGTCATCGTCGAGCATGTCATCCGGATCGTGCGCGAATGCTGCGTGCGCTCGCTCGTGCTCAATTTCGGCAAGGCGCTGGTCGAGGGCCCGACATCGGAAATTCTCGCCAACGATCAAGTCGCCGCAATCTATCTCGGCACCGGCGGCGCGCGCGGCAAGGCCGCGAAGGGCGAGGAGGCCGCGCAACTCGCCGGCGCCATTCATGTCGAGGCGCCCGAGGCGGAAGGCGGCAAGCTCGCGCCGCTGGTCGCGCCTGCTTCGGGCGTGAAAGAGCCGGCGCTGGATATGCGAAACGTGGCGGCGGGCTACGGCCAGGCGCGCGTGCTGAAAGGCGTCAGCCTCGCCATTGCGGAAGGCGAGGCGGTCGCGATTCTCGGCGCCAACGGCGCCGGCAAGACGACGCTGGCCCGCGTCATTTCCGGCGCTGTCGCGCCGAGCGCGGGCGCTCTGCGCATCGGCGGGCGCGCCGCCGCCGGGCTTGCGCCGCATCGCGTCGCCGCTCTCGGCGTCGCCCATTGCATGGAAGGGCGGCGCATCTTCTCCAGCCTCACGGTCGAGGAGAATCTGCGCATCGCCGCGCGCGGCGTCGACGCGGCGACGATCCGCCGGCGGCTTGGCGCGGTCTATGACTTGTTTCCGGTTCTTGCCGAGCGCAAGGCGCAGATCGGCACGGCCCTGTCCGGCGGACAGCAGCAAATGCTGGCGATCGCCCGCGCTCTGATGGCGCGGCCGCGCATCGTCATTTTCGACGAAATCTCGCTGGGGCTCGCGCCCGTCATCATGGACAAGCTCTACGAGGCCTTGGCCCAGCTCAAGCGGGCGCGGATGACCTTGATCCTGATCGAACAGGATGTCGACCGCGCCCTCGCTCTGGCCGACCGCGCCTATGTGCTGGAGCAAGGGGTCTTCGCGCTGTCGGGCGCGGCGCGCGACATCGCCGCCGACCCGCGCCTGCGGCATGTTTATATGGGCGCCGCCGACTGATTGGCCGGTCAGGATGAGCGGCAAGCGGCTATCGAGCCGGCGGCCGGCTGCGTTACATTCCGGCGGGTTGTACGCGGACCGGCAATTCATGGCGCGCCGATATCTGGATCAACGCTTGCGGCTCCATCTGCTTCGCGCCGCCGACGCGATCGAGGCGCAGGGCAGCCTGGTCAAGGCGTCGGCGGCGCTCGGCGTCAGCCAGCCGGCGCTGACCAAGAGCCTGCACGAGCTCGAGGCGATCCTCCAGCTTCGATTGTTCGATCGTCATTCCCGCGGCGTGAGCCCGACCGAGGCCGGGCTCGCCTTTGTCCAATGCGCGCGGCGCGTCCTGGCCGAGCTGCACCGGCTCGACGAGCAGCTCGATCGGCTTTCCAGCCTGGAGGGCGGGACCGTGGCCATCGGCGCCTTGCCGGTCGCCGCGGCCGGCCTGCTGCCGGGCGTGCTGACCCGGCTCAAAGCGGCGCATCCGGGGGTCAGGGTCCGGCTGCTGCAGGGGCGAACGCGCGAATTACTGCCGCTTCTCGCCTCCGGCGAGATCGACCTGATCGTCGGGCGGCTCTATGAGCCGGCGGTTCCCGACGGGTTTGCGCGCGAGGCTTTGTGGACCGAGCCGATCTCCATTCTCGCCCGCGCCGGCCATCCGATCTTCGCCGGGCCGGTCACCGTCGCGGCGTTGCGGCGCTACGATTTGGTTCTGCCGACGATTACCCAGCGCGTCGGCGAGGAGGTCGAGCGCCTCATCGCATTGCTCGGGCTCGACGCCGCCGCCTCGCTGCGGTCGAGCTCTTATAGCTTCATCCGCGAGATGCTGCACGGAACCGACCTGCTCGCGATCGTGCCTCGGCTGATGATGGTCGGCGACCTGTTGCGCGGCGATTTGCGCGTGGCGCCACTGCCGCTCGCCGCGCCGGACCGGCCGGCCGGGCTCATCCTGCCGCGCGGCCGTCCGCTGCCCGCCGCCGCCGAGCTCTTCGCGGCCTGTCTACGCGCCTATGTCGCGGACATCGCGCAGCGCGGCCTCGCCTCGCCTATAACTCCGGGTGATGGCGGCGGCGCGAGAAGCGATGCGACGCGCGACGAAACGCCGGCATAGATCGGGGCTCGGCGAGCATGTCGAACGGGAGAAGGACGAGGTGAACGACGCTGCAGGCAAAACGGCGCTGGTCGTCAGCGCCCATTCGGCGGATTTCGTTTGGCGGGCCGGCGGCGCGATCGCGTTGCATGCCGCGCGGGGCTATCAGGTGACGGTGATCTGCCTCTCCTACGGCGAGCGCGGCGAATCGGCCAAGCTCTGGCGTCAGCACGGCATGACGCTCGACAAGGTCAAAGCCGAGCGGCGGAAAGAGGCGGAGGCCGCGGCGGCCAAGCTCGGCGTCGCCGATATCCAGTTTTGGGACCTCGGCGACTACCCGATCGCGCTATCGCAGGAATCGCTCTTCCGGCTGGTCGACCTCTATCGCGCGATCCATCCGCTTTTCGTCCTGACGCATTCGCGCGAGGACCCCTACAATCGCGATCACCCGGCGGTCAGCGATTTCGCTCAGCATGCGCGGATCGTCGCCCAGGCGCATGGGCATAGACCCGGCGAGCGCGTGCTCGGCGCGCCGCCTGTCTTCCTGTTCGAGCCGCACCAGCCGGAGCAATGCGCCTGGAAGCCGGACGTTCTTCTCGACATCACGCCGGTCTGGGAGAAGAAGCGCGCGGCGATCGAGTGCATGGCGGGTCAGGAGCATCTTTGGGAATACTATACCCGGGTCGCCCAGCAGCGCGGCGTCCAAGCGGCCCGCAATTCGAATAAGAAGATCGCCTATGGCGAGGGATACGAAGCCGTCTTCCCGCATGTCGTGGAGAGCCTAGCGTGAGCGCCGGCTTCGTCTTCACCGATCCGCCGCGCGTCGCGCCGGATCTCGCCGCGGCGTTCGCGCCCTATGGCGTCGCGACGATCCATGAGGCGCAGGGCCGCGTCGGCCTGCTCGCCTCTCATATGCGGCCGATCTATCCAGGCGCCAGGCTCGCCGGCGCCGCGGTCACTGTCTCGGTCCCGCCGGCCGACAATTGGATGCTGCATGTCGCGGTCGAGCAATGCCGCGCCGGCGACGTGCTCGTCGTCGCGCCGACTTCGCCGTGCGACGCCGGCTATTTCGGCGAATTGCTGGCCTCTTCGCTCGCGGCGCGCGGCGTCGTCGGCCTGATCATCGAAGCGGGCGTGCGCGACGTGGCGGCGCTGACCGCGATGCGCTTTCCGGTCTGGTCCAAGGCGGTCTCGGCGCAAGGCACGGTCAAGGAGACGCTCGGCTCGGTCAATGCGCCGCTGGTTTGCGCCGGGCGACTCGTCCAGCCCGGCGACCTGATCGTCGCTGACGATGACGGCGTGGTCGTCGTGCCGCGCCGCAACGCCGGGGATGTGCTGCGCAAGAGCGAGGCGCGCGAGCGCAAGGAGGCGGCGACGCGCGCGAGGCTCCAGGCCGGCGAGCTTGGTCTCGATATTTACGGCATGCGGCAGAAGCTGAAGGAGAAAGGCCTGATCTATCGCCCCTTCATGGAGGAAGGCTGAGTGACGACCAAAGCCGATCCGGACGCGCCTGTTCTCCGCGCCGTCCTCGGGCCTTACAAGCATACGCAGGCGCTGAAATCCGGCGCGGTCTGCTCGAGCAAGCTCCGCCTGGACTTCGCCGACGTTTCGCCGATCAACCGGGCTTTCGCGCCGATGGTTCGCGAGCTGCGCTTCGATGTCTGCGAGATGGCGATCGCGACGTTTCTGCAGGCCAAGGCCTATGGCAAGCCGCTCGTGCTGCTCCCGGTGGCGATGGCGGCGCGGTTTCAGGAGACGGCTCTGCTGCGCCGCGCCGATAGCGAGATCGCCGGGCCCGGCGATCTCG
>DATGLU010000471.1:0-2758 GCA_035294045.1 Roseiarcus sp.
ATCCTTCCAAGCGCGTCACGCTCAAGCTCGAATTCCTCCAGCATGCCGGCTCGTTCAAGCCGCGCGGCGCGTTCAACAATCTGCTCAGCGTCTCGCCGCCGCCGGCTGGCGTCGCCACAGCCTCGGGCGGCAATCACGGCGAGGCGGTCGCCTACGCCGCCGGCAAGCTTGGCGTCAAAGCGCGCATCTTCGTGCCGGAAATCGCGCCGCCGGTGAAAATCGCCAAGATCAAGGCGAGCGGCGCCGAGGTCGTCGTCAAGGGCGCGACCTATTTCGACGCGCTCGCGCTCTGCGACGCCTATGTCGCCGAAAGCGGCGCGTTGTCGATCCACGCCTACGATTCGGCGCGCACGATCGAGGGCCAGGGAACCGTCGGCCTCGAATGGGAGGAGGAGCTTTCGCGCCTCGATCTGCCGAAGCTCGATACGGTTCTCGTCGCGGTCGGCGGCGGCGGCCTGATCGCCGGCATCGCGGCCTGGTTCGCCGGCAAAGTCAAAGTGATCGCGGTCGAGCCGGAGGGCTCGCGCGCCTTGCATGAGGCGCTGGCGGCCGGCCGTCCTGTCGACGTGCCGGTCCGGTCGATCGCCGCCGATTCGCTTGGCGCGCGGCGGGTTGGCGACATCGTTTACGAGATCGCCCGCCAGGCCGTGGCGGCGAGCGTGCTCGTCTCCGACGACGCGATCCGCGCCGCGCAGCAGGCTTTGTGGCGCGACTTCTGCATCATCGCCGAGCCGGGCGGCGCGGCCGCCTATGGCGCCTTGATGAGCGGCGCCTATCGGCCTGCGGCCAATGAGCGCATTGGCGTTTTGCTTTGCGGGGGCAACGCTGATTTTTCGACGTTGACGGCCGAGCGCTGATCGACGGCCATGCCGAAGAGGGTCTGAAGATGGCGGAGACGGAAGGGCAAGCGCACGCGGCGGATTTTCCCGAGCAGTTGCTCGCCGGCTATCGCGCCTTCGTCTCAGGCCGGCTGAAGCATGAGCAGGCCCGCTTTCGCGAGCTCGCCGAGCATGGCCAGTCGCCCCGCGTCCTGATCATCGGCTGCTGCGATTCGCGATGCGCGCCCGAGACGATTTTCGACGCCGGGCCGGGCGAAGTCTTCGTCGCGCGCAACATCGCCAATTTGGTGCCGCCTTATGGGCCGGACGCCTACCATCACGGCACTTCAGCCGCCCTCGAATTCGCGGTGATGGGGCTCAGGGTCGAGCATGTCGTGGTGATGGGGCACGCCCAGTGCGGCGGCGTCACCGCCTATGTGCACAACGAGATCGACCCCTATTCGCGGCCGCTTTCGCCGGGCGACTTCATCGGCCAGTGGATCGCCCTGATCGGCGACGCCGCCAAGAGGCTGGGCCCGCCGACCGAACCGATCGCCGATTATGTCGAGCGGGTGGCGAAGGAGTCGGTGCGGCAAAGCCTGCGCAACATGCGGACTTTTCCGTGGGTGAAAAATCTCGAAGAGCGCGGCAAGCTGAAACTGCACGGCGCCTATTTCGGCGTCGCCGATGGCAGGCTGCAAACGCTGGACGAAGCGAGCGGAGTGTTCACGCCGGTCTTCGCGGCGTTTTAACCCCTCGCCCCGCGCAGCGGGGAGAGGGTGGCGGCGAAGCCGCCGGGTGAGGGGCTGCGCTGAGCTTTGGGATTGGCGTTCAGTAGGCGCTGTACCTTCGAGTCCTGCGCCGCCGCGCTTCGCGCCACCTTCTCCCCGCAAGCGGGGAGAAGGGAGTTGGCCGGCCGCGATTGATCAGCGCCTCCGCGATCTGCGCCGCCCTTCGCGCAGATTATCGGACATGCAACGCGCGAAGCCTGTTGACTGCGACCCCTCGATCAGTTACATGTAACGTAATCCTGAAGAGCGGCCATGCCTGTATCCGTCAAAAAGCGAGTGCAAAAGCGCCGCGAAGCGCTTCGCGCTGCGGGTCTGCGCCCTTTGCAGATATGGGTGCCTGACACACGCCAGCCCGGATTCGCCGAAGAATGCCGCCGGCAGGCGCGCCTCGTGGCGGAGGCCGATGAGGCCGATCGGGATCTACAAGATTTTATGGACGCGGCCCTTGTCGATTTGATCAAGGGCGATGAATGAGGCGCGGCGATCTCGTCACGGTCGCCTTGCCTGGCGATTTTGGAAAGCCTCGCCCCGCCCTTGTCATCCAATCCGATCAGTTCGACGACACCGGTTCAATCACTGTTCTGCTTGTCTCTGGCGCTCTCGTCGACGCGCCGCTGATCCGACTGACTGTACAACCGACCGAAGCGAACGGGCTTCGCAAGCCGTCACAAATCATGATTGATAAGGCGATGACGGTAAGGCGCGACAAGCTCGCGGCCCCATTCGGCCGGATCGACGATGAAACAATCGTCTCGATCAATCGGTCGCTGGTTCTATTTTTTGGGATAGCCTAGACGCTATGCCTTTAGGCAGAATCGCTTGAACCGTCATTGCGAGAAGCGAAGCGACGAAGCAATCCAGGAGACTCCGAGGTTCCTGGATTGCTTCGCTTCGCTCGCAATGACGAAGCGGGTCCATCTAAAAGCAGCGTGCTGTAGCTACGTTAACCGCGTGTACGCGCAGGCGCGGCGCTCTCCCGTACCCTCTCCCGCTTGGCGGCGCCGAGGACCGTGCCTGCGCAAGGGCGCGGCTGAGAGGCTTTGAAGCGCGGCGCTTGCCGCTCCCTCTCCGGCACGAGCGCAGGGGAGGGTACGGGAGGGGGCCTTATGGGCGCCGAGAAAGGAGCTACGCCGCCTTCTGCTTGGCCTT
>DATGLU010000472.1:0-6751 GCA_035294045.1 Roseiarcus sp.
CGGCCAGTTTCGTCAGCAAAGTTCACGGTAGCCAACAAGCCGCGCCGGACGATCGTTGTCACCCGAAGGGGCGAAGCGCAGCGGAGCACCCGCCATAGCGCCTCCCAAACGTTCGTACCGTTTCACAGGCGCCCGAGGCGCTATGGCGGGTTGACAGCGATCGGCCGGCGTGGCGCCGCGGCGCCTTCTCCTTAGAGTACAAAACTCGCTGCTGCGCATCGCCGCGGACAATTTCGACGCGGGGCAAACAATTTAAGTCGCAAAAGGCCTACGCCTTGCCCCGGCTCGTCGACCCCTCTCGCCACCACGCCAGGACCAGCGCGCCGAGCAGCGCCGCGAGGCCGAGGAAGCCGATCGCCAGCGGCATCGAGGCGACGCCGATAATGACGCTCGACCCGGTGCGCTTGACGCCGATATAGCCGGAGCCGCCATAGTTAAGGCCGGCATGCATCGCGATGATGCTTGGCACGGACACGTCGCCGCCCGATCCGGCCGCAAGGCGGCGGACCGTGCCGCCGGTCGCTTCGGCGAGGGCGCGCAAATGGTCCGGCGTCGAGACGACTTCCTGGAACTCGACCGGATTGGCCGGCCCGACATTGACCAGGGCCTGGCGCTCGCCGTCGCTGACGCGGTAGAGGCCGAATTTGTCGACCTCGATCGTCGCCCGCGACAGGCCCGGCTCCGCCGCCTTGAGCTGCGCCTTGAAAGTCTCGCCGGTCGGGCCGGTGACGGTCGCCTCCGGCAGGCCGTCCTTCAAGCTCTGGCGCTCGATGGTCAGCGCCTTGCCGCGAGCGCTCGCCCGGATCGCCTCCTCTTCGAGCTCCGGCTCCTTCATCAGCCAATGAGCAAGACGGCGCAGTAGGTCGAGATGCGGCCCGCCGCCTTCGAAGCCGCGCGCCCAAAGCCAAAGCTGGTCGGAGAGCAAGAGCGCGATGCGGCCCTTGTCGACGCGGGAGAGGACGAGAAGCGGCCGGTTATCGACGCCGTTGAGGATATTGACGCCCGTCGTCGGCTCGGCCCCGATCTGGCGGAACCAAGGCCCCCAGGACGGCGGCGAGGACGCGCCGCCGGCCAGGCCGCGCGTCACCGGATGGCGCTCGCCTTGTGGCGAGATCGTCGCGCGGAATTCGCGCTCGATCACGTCGCCGTCCGGCTTGGCCGGCGCGATCTCGCCGAGCGGCGAGAAATAGAGCCCTTCCGGCGTCGCATAATCCGGGCCTTCCGCCATCAGCACCGCGCCGCCCTGGCGAACGTACGACACGATGTTGTCGAAATAGATTTTCGGCAAGATCGACTGGCTCGAATAGCGGTCGAGGATGATGAGGTCGAAATCCTTGATCTTGCGGCCGAACAGATCGGCGACCGGGAAGGCGATCAGCGACAGTTCGTTGATCGGCGTGCCGTCGACGGATTTTTCCGGCGGCCGCAAAATCGTGAAATGGACGAGATCGACATTCGCGTCGGACTTCAGGAGATTGCGCCACATGCGCTCGCCCTGATGCGGCTCGCCCGAGACGAGCAGCACGCGCAATTTGTCCCGCACGCCGTCGATCGTGATCACCGCTTTGTTGTTCAGCGTGGTCAGCTCATTGGCGATCGGCGCGACTTCGAGCTCGACGACATTCGGCCCGGCATGCTCGATGGCGATCGGCACGCGGATCGTCTCGCCGACTTCCGCCTTCAGCGTCGCCACTTTCTGGCCGTCGCGCCGCACTTCAAGGGAGACCGGCTCGCCGCGATCGGCGGTATCGAGCACTCGGGCGACGATCGTCTGGTTTTTGCCGACAATGCCGAAGCGCGGCGCTTCAACGAGCTCGATGCGGCGGTCGCGCTCGCCCTCATGGCCGGTGATCAGCGCGTGAACCGGCGCCTTGAAGCCGAGCGCCGCGGCGTTGGCCGGAATGTCGTGGACGACGCCGTCGGTGATCAAGATGGCGGCGCCGACCCGGTCCGGCGGCACATCGGAGAGGCCCGATTGCAGCGCCGAGAATAGCCGTGTGCCCTGATTCTCGGCATCGTCCTTGCCGGCTTCGATCACGCGCGTCTCGACATTGCCCAAGGCGGCGAGACGCTTTCGCACGTCGGCGAGCGCCTTGTCGGTCTGCGCCATGCGGTCGCCGATCGACTGACTGTCCGAGCGGTCGACGACGACAGCGACCACGTCCTTGAGCGGCTTGCGGTCCTCGCGGGTCAGCGAGGGATCGGCGATCGCGAGGAGAAGCGCAGCGAAGGCGAGGCCGCGCAGCAGCGCGCCGCGCCTTCGGCGGGCCAGCGAAAAGGCGACGAGCAATATCGCAATCGCGGCGAAGGCTTCGAGCGCCGGCCAAGGCAGAAGCGGCGAGAAGAGGATCGAATAGTCGCTCAATGCGACAGCCTATCGAGTATGTCGCGCGCATGAACCTGATCGGCTTTGTAATTGCCGGTCAGCGTGTACATCACGAGATTGACGCCGCCGCGCAGCGCCAGTTCGCGCTGGCGCAGGCCGCCGGGAAAGAGCGGATAGAGCGGCTGGCCGTCCTCGTCGGCCGCCCAGGCCGCGGCGAGGTCGTTGGAGGTGATGATGATTGGCGAGACGCTGTCGCCGGCGCGCGC
This sequence comes from Roseiarcus sp., assembly GCA_035294045.1. Taxonomy (GTDB): domain Bacteria; phylum Pseudomonadota; class Alphaproteobacteria; order Rhizobiales; family Beijerinckiaceae; genus Roseiarcus. Next base: position 2,593 of record DATGLU010000472.1, read on the forward strand.
GGGATGCACTTGCGTATCGTGCGGATCGGGCGGGGGCAGCGCTTCGATCCAGGTCTGGCCGATTGTGGTGCGGCCCACGAAGCCGTCGAGCAAATAGAAAGTCTTGGTGACGACATGGTCGCGCGGCACCGGCTCAAGCTCGGGCACATCGACGCCGGCGAGCAGCTTGCGCAGCCACAAAGCTTCCGGCGTCGGCGGCCCGCCCGGGCGCGCCGCGAGCGCGTCGCGCGTATCGAAAATCACCGTGCCGCCGCTTTTCATGAAGGCGGCGATCCGGGTCACGGCGGCGGGCGACGGTTGCGGCTTCGAGGCGACGATCGGCCAGTAGATCATCGGATAGAAGGCGAGCTCGTCCTTGGCCGGATCGAGGCCGATCGGCTCGCCCGGCGTCAGCGACGTGCGCTGCGACAGAACGCGGGACAGCGTCAAAAGGCCGAGCCGGCTCGCTTCGTCGGTCGCGGCGTCGCCGGTGACGACATAGGCGAGATGCGTCGAGAGCGCCGCCTCTTTGTCGCGCTCGCTGATCGGCGCCTGGTCGGCGGCATGGGCCGGCCGCGGCGACGGCGCGACGGCGACCAGCAGCGCCATCAGCGCGGCGCCGGCCGGCCCGGCGCGGCGCAACGTCAGCGCGCCGCCCATCCACAGGCTCGCCAGAGCGTCGATGATCAGGCCGACCAAGGCGGCGGTCAGCAGCCAGACGCGTAAGTCGACCGGCGCGGCGACGGCGAGCGCGTCGGCCTTGACCGGCAGCCCGGCGTAGTCGGCGGCCGTAAGTTTGGCGTCCGGCCGCAATGCATTGACTGCAGTCAGCGCCTCGCCCGCGCCGTAGAAGCCGGGCGGATGGGCGGCGTCGGCCGGCCCGGTAAAGTCGGCGGCGATCGGCTGCGCCGAGGCCGGCGGCGCGCCCAGCGCGCCATAGCCGTCGAGCGCGCTTTTCGGCGGCTGCGTCTTGGCGGCGGCCTCGTCCTTGCTCTGGGCTTGGTCGGCCGGCGCGGATTGCGCCGAGAGCGCGACGATCCGGCGCAGCATGTCGACGAAAAGACCGGACAGCGGCAGGTTCGACCAGGTCGTGTCCGCCGTGACATGGAAGAGCACGATGAGACCCTTGCCGCGGCGATCGGCGGTGACGAGCGGCGTGCCGTCGGCGAGCCGCGCCCAGGTCTTGGCGGTCAGGCCCGGCTCCGGCTCGGCGAGGACCTGCCGCGACACGGTGACTTCGTTCGGCACGGCGAGGCCGAAGAACGGGCTGTCGCGATCGAACGCGGCGAGGCGCTTCGGCCTTTCCCAGGAGAGAGCGCCGCCCAGCGTGCGGCCGCCGCGCCGAAGCTCGGTCGGCGTCAAATCGTCAGCCGAGGCGGCGAGCCGGCTGCCGGCGAAGCGCACCAGGACGCCGCCGTCCTGGACGAATTTGACCAGCGCGTCATGTGCAGGGCCGGCGCCGACGCTCATATCGGCGAGCATCAGCACATTGGGTTTTTCGCCGATCAGCGAGACGATCGGATCGCTGGCGCTGTCGCGCCATTCGCGGATGTCGGCATAAGGCCCGAGCGCGCGCGAAATGTAATAGGTCGGCGCGAGAAGCGGCTGCGCGACATCGGCGGTCGCGCCCGAGGCGACCGCCACCCGCCGCCGCTTCGACCGCTCGTCAAGCAGCAGCACGGCGCCGGCGGAACGCTCGCCGTCAATCGCAATGCGCGAAACCTGATTGCGCAGCTCCGTCGGGAGATCGAAGGTCACCGTCGCCGAATCCCGGCCGGCGAGGTCGAACGGCGCTTCGCCGATCGTCAGCCCTTTGGCGTCGAGGGCGCGCAGCATGCCCTTGCGGCCGCTCGGCCCGACGCTCAGCGCCTTGGCTTCGAGCGCGCCGCTCACATCCTCGATACTGGTCAAGGCGAGCGCCGTATCCTTGCCGAGAAGCACCGTCGCTTCATGCCCCTTGGCCAACGCGGCGAGCTCTTGCGCGAAAGGATCGGCCTGGCCGAGCGAGGCTCCACTGGCGAGCCAGGCGATTTCGGCGCGCGGAAACTCGGCGAGGAATTTCCGGATCGGCGGCAGGATCGCCATATGGTCCGGCGTATAGGGCTGCGGCTCGAGCGCCCGGAGCTTCTCGGCGTTGCGCGCAGCGTCAGCCGGCGCGATGTCGACGCCGCCTTGCGAGACCGGCAGCAAGACGGCGAGGCGGTTGTCGCGCGCGGCGCCCTGCAAGCGCGAATTGATCAGCGCCTTGCGCGCGTCCCAGCTCGGCGCGGCCGGCCAGCCGTCATCGACGATCATCAGGAGCGGGCCGGCGCCGCCACCGAAAAGCAGCGGATTCCAGATCGGTCCGGCCATCGCCAGAATCGCCGCCGCAGCGATGGCGAGGCGCAAAGCGAGGAGCGGCCAGGGCGTGCGCGCCGGCGTCTGCTCCTTGCGCTCGATGCCGAAGAGCAGGCGCAGTGGCGGGAAAACCGTCTGGCGCGGTCGCGGCGGCGTGATGCGCAGGAAGACGTAGAGCGCGCCGAGCAGGACCAGCGCGATAAGCGCGGCGGGGGCGGTGAAGGCGAGAGGCAGGCCGAACATGTTACGCCCCGCCAGCGGAAAGTCGCGACATGGGCCCTTCGAGCCGCATGCGCAAGGCGAGCAGCGCCCCGGCGGCCGGCCGGTCGGTGCGATGAATGGCGAAGCTCCAGCCGCGGTCGCGGCAGGCTTCGCGCACGGCCTCGCGATGGCGCCGCAAGCGCTCCAGATAATCTTGCCGCAGCCCTTGCGCCCGCGGCGCACGCAGGCGCAGCGCGCCGTCCGCGGCGACAAATTCGGTATGGCCTTCGAAGGGGAAGGCCTCTTCGATCGGATCGGCGATCATCAGCACGTGACCCTCGGCGCCTTCCGCCGAAAGGGCGTTGATGCAGCGTCGGATCGCGTCGTCCTCGCTGAGGAAATCGCCGATCAGGATGGCCTTGGAATGCGCCTTGAGCGGCTGCGCGGGCGGCAGCGGCGCGGGCGCCGCGTTCAAGCCCTCATCGACGGAGACTGCTTCCGCGAAGCGCTCGATGACGCCGCGCGTCGCCAAGGGCCGGGTCAGGCCGATCAAGCCGACCCGTTCGCCGCCCCGCACCAGAAGATCGGCGGCGGCGAAGCCGAGCACCACGCCGCGGTCGATCTTGGTCGCCTGCGCCATCGGCGAAGCAAACCGCATCGAAGCCGAGCGGTCGGTCCACAGCCAGACGGTATGGGCCGCCTCCCATTCGCGCTCGCGCACATAGGCGCGGTCCTCGCGGGCCGAGCGCCGCCAGTCGATCGCCGCGGCCGGCTCGCCGGAAAGGAAAGGCCGGAACTGCCAGAAATTCTCGCCCGGCCCGGCGCGGCGCCGGCCATGCACGCCGTGCATCACGCTTTGTGCGAGCTGCTTGGCGGCGACGACCAGACTCGGCAGGCGCGCCGCGAGCGAGGCCGCGTCGCTGCGCCAGCGCGCTTGGCCGCTTGATTTGTCCGGCGCGTGGGCGACAGCGGTCACGGCCAACCCTCATCCGGCCGCTTCGCGGCCACCTTCTCCAGCAAGCGGGAGAAGGGATTATGGGCGCGGTTGGCGACCGCGAGCACAGCGCGGCGGCTGGTTGAGGGCGCGACGCGCCCCCTCTCCCGCTTGCGGGAGAGGGCTGGGGTGAGGGTAAACCGCAGCATGTGGCGATCGATCAAAGAAAACTTAGCCGATCGTCTTAGCGACGACGCGGGCGATCACCGCGGTCACCGTCTCGCCCTCGGCTCGGGCCGCGAAAGTCAGCGCCATGCGGTGCTTCAGAACCGGCGCGGCCAAAGCCGCGATATCGTCCTTGGACGGCGACAGCCGGCCTTCGACAAGCGCCCGGGCCCGGCTCGCCAGCATCAAGGCCTGCGCGGCGCGCGGGCCGGGTCCCCAGGAGATCGCCTTGGTTGTCTCGGCGTCGCCCTCGCCCGGCCGCGCTGCGCGAACCAGATCGAGGATCGCCTCGACGACGCTCTCGCCGACCGGAATGCGGCGGGCGAGGCGCTGGGCCTCCATCAAATCCTCGGCGGTCATCGCCGGCTTGGCCTTGGTCTCGGCTTCGCCGGTCGTCTCGATCAAAATCCGGCGCTCGGCGAGGCGATCGGGATAATCCACGTCGATCTGCATCAGGAACCGGTCGAGCTGCGCCTCGGGCAG
>DATGLU010000473.1:0-2782 GCA_035294045.1 Roseiarcus sp.
AACATGGCGCAGCTCCGCGCCGTCACCGACGCAAGCCAAGCCGACATCCTCAAAATCGAGGTCGATACCTGGGAAAAGCGGATCGCCGTCGGCGATCTCTTCGGCAACCAGTTGACGCAAGCCGAGATTGAGCGCGACCGCGCCCGCTTCGCGCTCAAGAAGGCGATCGGCGAGCAGTCGATCGAGGATGTGCGCCTCGCCAACCGACGCGCCGAGGCCGATGACCGCTTGAGTGCCGACGAGCGCTTGAAGATCCAGGTCGAGGGGTTCCGCAAGCTCCTCGACAGCGGCAAGCTCACCGTCGAACAGCGAAAGCACGTCGAAGAGGAATATAGCCAAGCCGTCGCGCATCTCTCGGCGAGCGAGGCCAGCGAGCATCTGAAGGCGCTGGAGAAGGTCACCGAGGCGACGAAGCGCGGCAGCCAGGAGCGGATCGCCGCGGCGCAAGCCGAGGTCGATTTCGCGGTCGCCCATTGGAAGGCCGGCAGCCAGCAGGCCATCGAGGCGCAGGCGCGCGTCACTCAGGCGATGAAGGAGGCGAAGGATCTCGCGCAATCGATCGCGCGCGCCGACGTCGAGACCGATATCGCCATCTCCAGGCTCGGCATCGAGGCCAAGAAGAACGCGCTCGATGTCGAGTTGCAGGCGCATCAGATCACCGCCGCCAAGAAACTCGAAATCCTGAAGAACCTGACGCAAGCCGAAGCCGATCTGGACCTCAAGGAGTTGCAGGACGAGCTGGCAACGCTCCAGAAGGGCACGCTCGAATATGAGCGTGCCTATAACCAGATCCGGCTTTTGAAGGCGAAGCTGGTCAATGATTTGGCGGCGCTCGACCGGCAGGCGGCGGCAGACGCGAAGCGAGAGGCGAGCGAGGAAGTCTCGATCTGGCGCGGCGTCGTCGGCGAGATCGAGAACGCCGAAAGCGGCCTCGTGCGCAACATCTTCAGCGGTCGCCAACGCTTGAGCCAGTCGATTTTGCAGCTCGGCAGCGAGATGGTGCAGAAGGAACTCGCCAACGACCTCAAAGCGATGACGACGCGCCTCCTGCTGGGCAGCCAGGAAGAGGCGGCCAAGAAGGCGATGGAGCAGGGCGGCTTTCTCTATCACCTCTTCGCGGAGGAGACGAAAACCGCGGCCACGGCGACAGGCGCGGCGACGCGGGTTGCCACGACCGATGCGGCGGCCGTCCAGTCGCTCGCCGTCGAGAAGACGACGACGGCCTCGACGATCTCGACAGACGCCGCCAAGGCCGCGGCGGGCGCCTATCAATCGGCGGCGCAGATCCCCTTCGTCGGCTGGCTCATCGCGCCCGTTGCCGCGGCGGCGGCCTTCGTCGCGGTCGAAGCCTTCGGCTCCTTCGATCAGGGATCGTGGAGCGTGCCGCAGACGGGCCTCGCCATGATCCACGAAGGCGAGACGATCATCCCGGCCGGCGCTGAAGGGCCGCCGTTCTCTGCGGGACCGCCGGGTGGATTTGGCGTCGGTGGCAGCGGTGGTGACATGCACTTCCACGCGCCATTGGTGCAGATCATGGGCAACAGTTCCTACTCTCCCATCGCCATTGCCGAGGCGGTCAAGAAAGCCGTGCGCGATTATCACCTGCGATGAGCACCCAAGTTTTCCCGACGCTCGCCGGTCTCGGCTGGAGCGTCAAGCGCACGCCCTTGTGGAAGACCCGCAAGCAGGAATCGATCTCGGGCAAGCGCACGACCTTGGCCGACTGGAGTTTCCCGCGCTGGCAATGGGAGTTGACCTTCGACTTCCTGCGTCAGGCCGGCGCCAATCAGCAGGTGACGAGCTTCGCCGGGTCCACCTATTCCGAATTCGCGTCTCTCGCCGGCTTCTTCAACGCGCGCCAAGGCGGCTTCGACAGCTTCCTCTACACCGATCCCGACGACAACACCTCGCCGACCGACCAGCCGATCGGGACGGGCGACGGCACGACGACGACCTTCCAATTGGTGCGCGCCTTCGGCGGCTTCGTCGAGCCGATCCTGGCGCCGAGCGCGATCACCAACGTCAAGGTGAACGGCGTCGTGAAGACGCTCGGCACGGATTACGCCGTCTCGACCTGGGGCGGCTCTTCGACGCCGGGCGTCATCACGTTTACCGCCGCGCCCGCCGCGTCGGCCGCGATCACCGCGACCTTCACCTTCAATTTCCCTTGCCAGTTCGACGACGACAGCCTGACCTTCGAGAAGTTCATGGCGGCGCTCTATCAGGCGAAGAGCGTCAAATTCTCGTCGCTCAAATGAGGTGATGTGATGTTCAAAGGCGGCCCCGGCTCTCAATTTGAGGCACCCCTGGCGTGCGCGCTTCCGCGAGGCGTGGCTGACGCATTAAGAGGCGTGCGACGCGTTCGCTTTGATCTCGACGCCCATCCGGCACTCATCAATCCAACGATTCTGATCAGCGCCATAGATCCCGAGAGCGCAGCGCAATTCCTTGCCGCCGAGAAGGCGATGCCGCACGTAATCCAGGTTCAGCCGGAGGACGGAAAGAGCGTCGAGCGGCTCTTCGCTGCGCATGGCGATGAACTCCGCACGAACCGTGAGCGCGACGTCGAGTTCGTCTATGTCGAGGACGACGGCGCTTGAAACTCTGGACCTTCCTCTTTCCCTCGCCCTCCTGCCGGCAGGCGAGCGCGCGCGTCGCAGCACCCGACCGGCCGTCGGCATGGCTCGTCCTCGCCGAGATCATCGGCGAGCCCGCGCTCGACACCATCTGCCACTACGCGGGCCAAAATCCCGAGATCACCATGCCGCGCGTCCTGAGCGTC
>DATGLU010000474.1:0-2578 GCA_035294045.1 Roseiarcus sp.
ATTGGTGATCTTCCCCGACCCGTACTTCTCGAACTCGTAATTGCTCAGTTGAAACAGGCCGATATAGGATCCGGTGCGCTGCTTGGGATCGAAATCGGACTCGATGCGCGCGACCGTCCGCATGAAGCTGAAATCGATCCCGAACGCGTCCGCGGCCCGCTTGATCTCCTGCAGCGGCGTACCCTGCGGGACGTCCTTGAGCGAATCGAGAACGGTGTCCGCCGGTTTGCGGTCCGGCGGAATTTCCGCGTAGGCGTAGAACCGCAGATAGGACAAGTCCGGCTTGGATTCGTCGGAGGAAGAATCCCCGACGATGAAAAGCTCGTCGCGGTCCTTCGCCCGCTCCTCCGACGCACGATCGTCGCCGGCCTTCTCCCGGCAACCGGCCGACGGTTCGCAGGGCGCGGACGCCGCCGACGGCGCCAGGGGCTCGTCCGTGCCGGCGTGGGCTTTTGTCTCCACCGTATCCGATGCGGCCGGTGTTGCCGCGTCCGCGGCGCTCGCGCGGCCGTCGGCGGCCGCCGCGCGAGGCTCGGCGCCGGCCGGTGCGTCTTCGGTCATGGCGGGAACGATCGCCGCAACCGTAACGGCCACTATAACGCACGCCAATTGGAAGATTTTCATTCCCCCCAACCCATCGGCCCACATGCGATGAACAATACTAAGCGTAATCGGGAGCTTAGTTCAACATCACTATTGCCCCTCATCGTCGGACGACTGATTCGCTTTAACCTTGACGGGGAGGCGACGAACGAAAGTCAAGGCAAATCGGAGTCTAGACCGCCGTAAACCATGCGGATTGTGGGAACGCTGCGGCCGAACTGTGGCGATGGAACCGGAACGGCGCGAAAAACGCCGAGTCGACGGCGCCACAGTGCCGAGTCGAACGGCGGCGGCCCGCTCCTGCCGGTCCCATTCCCGCACGCGCACCGATGCCGATCGTGCGCCGCCGTTGCGATTCGAACCGGGTGCCGAGCGGAGCGCGCGCAGGGCGATCGCCGGCGCGACGGCGGCGGCGCGGCGCGTGCAATCGACCTGGACTTGCTTTAGCTTCAAGCCAGCGCAGCGCGTTCATTCAGCGTTCGAGGAAAGCTTGCCGTGCAGACGACGCTGCTCGGACTGGGTATCGCTATCATTCTGGCGCTCGTTGCGGCGCTCGTGGCCCCGCTGGTCGTCGATTGGAATCATTACCGCGCGGCGTTCGAGAAAGAGGCGAGCCGGCTGGTCGGCCTCGACGTGCGCGTGAGCGGTGCAATCGAGGCGCGCCTTCTGCCCACTCCGCGGATCGCGCTTCGCGATGTCGAAATCGACGCTGCGGGTGGGCGGCCGCGCATGAGCGCCGCCAGCGTCGAGCTCGAAGTCGCGCTCGGGTCGCTCCTGCGCGGACAAGTGCAGGCGACGGAGCTTCGCGTCGTCGCCCCGCAGATCAGTCTCGGCCTTGATTCCGCGGGCGCGGTCGATTGGCCGGCGGCGCCCTCGCTTCGCCCCGAGGCATTCGCCGTTTCGCGGCTCGAGGTCGAGAACGGCCGCCTTTTTCTCGGCGATGCCGGCTCGGGCGCGCGGCTCGTGCTGCAGAAGGTCTGGTTCGACGGCGACATCCGTTCGTTCCTCGGACCGTTCCGCGGCGAGGGCACGTTCGTCCTCGACAACCAGCTTTACGCCTATCGCATTTCCGCCAGCCGTTTCGAGCCGGGCACCGGCCTCAAGCTCCGGCTCGGCGTCGATCCGTCCGACCGTCCGCTGACGGCGGAGATCGACGGCGCGCTCAATTTCGATCGGGGCGTGCCGCGCTTCGACGGGGCGTTGACGCTGGCGCGGCCGGCGGGGGCGGCGCTGGCCGGCGGCGCGCGGGTGATCGGCGATCCCTGGCAGCTCACCGGCAAGGTCGAGGCGACGCCGGCTTCGGCGTCGCTGCGCGAGCTGGCCTTGCAATTCGGGCCGCAGGAGCGGGCGATCAACTTGAGCGGCCAGGCCGAGGTGACGTTCGGCGCTCATCCGCACGCCGCCGGCACGGTCGCGGCCACGGAGTTCGACCTCGACCGCATGCTCGCTGCGCCGGAGCCGACCCGCCGGCCGCCGCTGCTGATGGTCAAGAGCTTCTGCGAAGCCTTGATGGCGGCGGTCAAGCCGCCGCTGCCGGTGGCGGTCGGCGTCAAGGTCGATGCGCTGACCATGGGCGGCACGGTCATCCGCTCGCTGCACGGCGACGTGCGCTTCGACGACGGCGGATGGCGCCTGAGCGATGTCGCGTTCCGCGCGCCCGGATTGACCGAGGTGAACGTCAGCGGCCGCCTCGAGGACGGGCCGCAGGGCCTTGCGTTCAGCGGGCCGGCCAAGCTCGAATCCGCCGATTTGAAAGCGCTGATGGCGTGGCTCGAGGGCCGCAACGATCGGCCGCCGGGTCCGAGCGAAACCTTCACCGCCGCCGGCGACGTGACCATCGCCAGCGATCGCTTCGCCCTCGACCGATTGTCGGCGGTGCTCGACCGCGAGAGCATCGAAGGACGACTCGCCTACACGCGCGCCGAGGGCGACCGCCCCGCCGCTCTCGACGCACAGTTGCGCGCCGCGAGTCTGG
>DATGLU010000475.1:0-2682 GCA_035294045.1 Roseiarcus sp.
CATCCGGCGCTTCGCGCCACCTTCTCCCCGCGAAGCGGGGAGAAGGGAAGAGTCCGCGCCGAGAGTACGGTCCGATCGAGTGCGGCGAGACTATCCCAGCCGCCGAGCGCCATCGCCCGATCGATCTCGCGGCGGAACAGCTCCAGCGCCCAATAGGCGCCCTCTTCCCCGGCGCAGGCGACGCCCCAGAGATGCGGCCGGCCGAGCAGCACGGCGCGGGCGCCGAGCGCGATCGCTTTCAGCACGTCGACGCCGCGGCGAAAGCCGCCATCGATCAGCACCGGGATTGCGCCGCCCACCGCATCGACGATCGCCGGCAGAGCGGCGATCGAGGCAATCGCGCCGTCGAGCTGGCGCCCGCCGTGATTGGAGACGATGATTGCGTCGGCGCCGCGTTGCTGCGCGTCGAGCGCCTCGTCGGGATGCAGCAGGCCCTTGATCAGGAGCGGCCCGCGCCAAATCCCGCGCAGCCATTCCATGTCGCCCCAAGCGACGGCTGGATCGAGCTGCTCGGCCATCAGCGCGCCGAACGCGCCGATTTTCATGCGCGCGCCGTAATTGACGGCGGTCGGCTGCGGGGTTCGCCGCATGCGCCAGAGCCAGCCCGGCCGGCTCAGCAGATCGAGCGCGTTCAACGGCGTGAAATAAAGCGGGAAGGCCATGTTGTTCTTCAGATCGCGGTCGCGGCCGGCGGTCACCTGATTGTCGACCGTGAGGACGAGGCCGTGATAGCCCGCGGCCTTGGCGCGCTCGGCGAATTCGGCCGTGATGCCGCGGTCCTTGAACAGGAAGACCTGCATCCATTTCAGGCCGGACGAAGCGGCGCCGATCTCCTCGATCGTCGAGGTCGAGGCGTGGCTCGTCGTATAGACCGTCCCAAACCGCGCCGCCGCCCGCGCCGTCGCGATCTCCGCTTGCGGCCAGAGCAGGCCGGCAAGGCCGGTCGGACCGACAATGATCGGGGAGGGGAGCTTGAGGCCAAGCAACTCGACGCTTTGGTCGCGGCGCGGCGCGCCGGCGAGGAGCTTGGGTACGAATTCGATTTCGGCGAGCGCCGCCTCGTTGCGCCGCATTGTGTTTTCGTCGCCCGCCGCGCCGTCGACCATGTCGAAAACCATGCGCGGCAGCTCTTTGCGCGCCAGCGCGCGCAAGGCGCGAATGGTATAGCCGCGGCGGCGAAGCGCAGTCTTGTCCATCAGAGGTTCAGCCGATAGGTCCTGATCGCGTTGTCGCGGAACAGTTTGCGCTTTTCGGCGGCGCTCATGCCGCTCGTCGCCCAATCGACGATTTCGACCCATTGCCGATAGGTTCCGGCAAGCTCCGAGACCGGCCAGTCGCCGCCGAACATGATCCGGTCGGGGCCGAAGCTTTCGATGACGTGATCGATGTACGGACGAAGCTGGTCGCGCGTCCAAGCGGCGTGATCGGCTTCCGTCGTCACGCCGGAAAGCTTGCAGACGACATTGGGAAGCGCGGCGAGCGCCTTGATTTGACTGCGCCAAGGCTCGATCAGCCCGGCCTTGATTCCCGGCTTGGCGATATGGTCGAGCACGAAGGAGACGTCCGGGCAGCGGCGAACCATTTCGAGCGTGTTCGGAAGCTGATGGTGGAAGATGCAGATGTCGAACAGGAGATTGTATTTCGGCAGCAGCTTCAGCGCCTCGAGGAAACCTGGCTTCAACACGAAATCGGGATCGCGCTGGTTCTGGATGAGGCGGCGCACGCCGCGCACGATCGAAAGCTCGGCGAGCTTCGCCATGTCCGGCTCGACCGCCTTGCCTTTTTCGAGCGGCAGGCAGGCGACGCAGCCTTTGACGCGCTTGTCCTTCGCGGCGAGGCTTTCGACCCATTCCGCCTCGTCGAGATATTGCGGCATGTCGACGTCGACCTCGACGAAAACGAAGCCCTCGATCCGGTACGGCTTGGCGTAGGCGACAAGGTCGTCGGCCGTCCAGTCGCGATTGAGCTTCGGCGCGCCGGCCGCCCAAGAATAGCCGAAGCGCCGCTGGTCGAGCAGATGGATATGGGAGTCGATGATGGGGAAGTCGATCATGGGCGTTTCCTCGGTACTTACCCTCGCCCCGCGAAGCGGGGAGAGGGTGGCGGCGAAGCCGCCGGGTGAGGGGCTGCGCCGAGCTATGGGATTAGCGAGCCAGAAGCGTACCTTCAGAGTCCTGCGCCGCCCCTCATCCGGCCCTTCGGGCCACCTTCTCCCCGCGAAGCGGGGAGAAGGGGGGAGCCGGCGGCGCGTTAAACCCAGCGAATGCGCTCGTCCGGCGTCAGTGGCGTCACATCCTCCACATTTTTCGAGCCGCCGCGCACTGCGGCTGACGCTTTCGCCTCCATCGCCTTGACGCGCTCCAGATTTTTCAGCACGGCGGCGATGTCGGCGCGCGGCACGGCGACGATCCCGTCGCGATCGCCGAGGATCACGTCGCCCGAAGCGATCGTCCGTCCGCCGCAGACGATCGGCAAGCCGACCGAGCCCGGCCCTTTGCTATGTGGCGAGTTCGGAGTCACGCCGGTCGCATAGACGGGAAGCTGCAAAGCCTCGACATCGATCCGGTCGCGGATCAGCCCGTCGGTGACGAAGCCGGCTGCGCCGCGATTCTTGGCGACGCCCAGCAGAAGGTCGCCGATCACCGCCGTTCCGGTATGACCGCCGGTCGCGACGACGATCAC